>CAZKZT010000184.1:0-7562 GCA_964557265.1 uncultured Hyphomicrobium sp. | reverse complement strand
GCACTCAACCGCGCCGCTGGCTCACGAAATCGATCGCGCCCGCGAGATTGCTCGCTGCAGAGCCGAATACATCAAGCACCGCATGGGCGGCCGCACTCAGCTCGCGGAGTCGCGCGCGTGCGCCATCGATGCCGAGAACGGTGACGAACGTCGCCTTCCCCGCCGCCGCATCCTTGCCGACCGCCTTTCCGACCGCCCCCGCTTCGCCTTCCGCATCGAGGAGATCGTCGGCAATCTGGAAGGCGGCACCGATCGCCTCTCCGAATTGGCGGAGCGCGATGCGTCGCGGATCGGTGTCGTGCAGCCCGGCCAGGATCGCGCCCGCCTCGGCGGAAAACCGGATCAGCGCTCCCGTCTTCAGCCGCTGGATCTGCGTGACGCCCGCGAGCGCGTGCAACGGACGCTCCCCCTTCTCCGAGGCGATATCGAGCACCTGCCCGCCGACCATCCCCGCCGGGCCACTCGCCTGCGCCAGCGCAAGGCAGAGCCCGGCGCGCGCCACCGCGTCGGCGTGCGTCGATGGCCGCGCCAGCAGCTCGAAAGCGAAAGTGAGCAGCGCATCGCCAGCCAGGATCGCCGTCGCCTCGTCAAAGGCCTTCCAGACCGTCGGGCGGCCACGGCGCAGCTCATCGTTGTCCATCGCTGGGAGATCGTCGTGGGCGAGCGAGTAGCAATGCAGGCACTCGACGGCGCAGGCGGTATCGAACGCATCCCGATCGGCCAGCCCGAGCACCCGCGCCCCTTCGACCACCAGGAACGGCCGGAACCGCTTGCCACCGCCGAGCACCGCGTGCCGCATCGCGGCCCCGAGCGTTGCGGGCGTGCCCGAGAGGGCCTCGTCGGTCAGCACCTCGGCGAGCCTGTTTTCCACACAAGCCGCAACCTCGCCCAACCGTTGCTCGAATGCCATGTCTGCGTCCTATGAACCATATCTCGGAGAGAGGGCGTGCGCCTATCCCGCGCCATTCTTATGATGCGCTATCCGCGATGTCCCGATTGAGGATGTAGCGGACTTCCCGACCATCGGATTAGTTAATACGCGCTTTACCCGTCGCGGCGGATCATGACCACACTGAAGGGGCCACTTTCGGGAATCGGCGACGGATCGCCGGACGTCGGCGCCCAGCCCGGGCCGCCGGCCGATTCCGCCGTGATCGACGTGGTCGCGCCTCCCGCCGAACCGCCTGCGCCCGAAGTTGCGGCTGCTGAACCGCCGGCTTCCATCCTGCCGGTGGTGATGCCCGCGCACGCGGATGCTTCCAACGCCCTCGACTACATCCGGATCGTCAGCGCGGATGTCGTGTACGAGACGAGGCCCGCACCGTTGGCGGCACCGCAGCCCGCGTCATCGGCTGCGCCGTTGCCGGTTGTGTTGCCGGTGCCATCGGATGGCGCCAGCTTTCTCGATTTTGTCCGCGTGGTCCGCGCCGAGGTGGTCCGCGAGCAGCCCGTCGCGCCATCGCCAGCCGCTGAGCCTGAGCCGCCACCGCCCCATGTGCAGCCGATCGCCGCCGCAGTTGCATCACCCGCGATGGCGGCCGCGCCCGCGCCGGCGCCCGTGGTGCCGACATTCGAGCTTCTGCCACCCGCTGGTCAGGCACCTGTCGCTGACCCACCCGTCACCCAATCCACGCGGCCGGCATGGCGCCGCTGGGTGCGGCGCGCCGCGCTGACGATCGCCGGCCTGGCGTTCGGTTATGCCGCGCTCGTTCTGGCGCTCATTTTTGCCTATCGCACCTTCGACCCGCCGCTCTCGACGCTGATGCTCGAACTCAAGATGCGCGGCGAGGAGATCGATTACCGGCCCGTGCCGCTCACCAGGATCTCATCCTATCTCCAGCGGGCGGTCATCACGTCGGAGGATGCGCGCTTCTGCCGGCACGGCGGTGTCGATTGGGGCGCGCTCGCGGAAGCGATGCAGGATTCGCGCGGCGGCAGCACGATCACGATGCAGACGGCGAAGAATCTGTTCCTGTGGCCATCACGCAGCTACATCCGCAAAGCGATCGAAATTCCTGTCGCACTGTCGATTGATTTTGCATGGCCGAAACGGCGCGTGCTCGAGGTCTATCTCAACATCGCTGAATGGGGTCCTGGCATTTTCGGTGCCGAAGCCGCCGCGCAGTATCATTTCAACAAACCGGCCTCACGCCTCACAGCGCACGAGGCGACATTGCTGGCCGCATCCTTGCCCAATCCGATCGCGCGCGAAGCTGGTGAACCCAGCCGCATCACGGCGCTGCTGGCGTCGCGGCTCCGCGCGCGGATGGCGCATTCGGACTCCTACGTCGGCTGTCTCGGCCTGCGGCCGACGCCGCGCGCCGAGCCGCCCAGAACAACGCCGCGGACGAACCCGCCGACAGCACAGAAAACGCCACCCAAGCCAGCGCCCAACGCGGCTCAATGGCAAACGAAGACCACCCGGACGGAGCCGCCGAAACCGGCCCCGCCTCCCGCGTTCAATCCCTGGCAGAACTGAGGGCGAAGCTGAGCGCGACCGCTTCCGCGACGCGGATGCCGTCGACGCCAGCCGAAAGAATGCCGCCCGCGAAACCCGCACCTTCGCCCGCCGGATAGAGCCCCCGCACGTTGACGCACTGGTAGTCCTCGCCGCGCGGAATGCGGATCGGCGAGGACGTGCGCGTTTCGACGCCGGTCATCACCGCATCCGCCATCGAGAAGCCCGGAATGCGCTTGTCGAACGCCGTCAACGCCTCGCGGATCGCAACGACGGCGAAGTCGGGCAGGCATTGCGTGAGATCGGTCGGAACAACGCCAGGCTTGTAGCTCGGCACCACGTCGCCGAGCGACGTCGATGCGCGCCCAGCGAGGAAGTCGCCGACGCGCTGAGCGGGGGCCGCATAGGTGCCGCCGCCGATCTCGAACGCCTTCCGCTCCCAATGCCGTTGCAGCGCGATCCCGGCGAGCGGACCATCCGGATAGTCGACGTCGGGCGTGATGCCGACGACGATGCCCGCGTTGGCGTTGCGTTCCGCGCGTGAATACTGGCTCATCCCGTTGGTGACGACGCAGCCGGGCTCCGACGTCGCAGCAACGACCTGCCCGCCCGGACACATGCAGAAGCTGTAGACCGAGCGGCCGTTCGAAGCGTGATGGACGATGTGATAGTCGGCCGCGCCAAGGATGGGATTTCCTGCCGAGGGACCAAACATGCAGCGGTCGATCAGCGTCTGCGGATGCTCGATACGCACACCGATCGAGAACGGCTTCGGCACAATCGTGACGCCGCGCGACAGCAGCATCTCGAATGTCTCTCGCGCGCTGTGACCGACCGCGAGAACGACGTGATCCGTCGCGATCGTGCTCCCGTCCTCCAGCACCACACCGCGCACGCGCTGCTGGCCGCTCCCTTCATCCGCGAGATCGAGATCGACGACTTTGGTGCCGAAGCGATACTCGCCGCCGAGCGCTTCGATCTCCGCGCGCACATTCTCGACCACGGTCACGAGGCGGAAGGTGCCGATGTGCGGCTTGGCGACATAGAGAATTTCTTCAGGCGCACCGGCCTTGACGAATTCCGTCAGCACCTTGCGTCCGTGATGGCGCGGATCGCTGATGCCGCTGTGCAGCTTGCCGTCGGAGAAGGTCCCCGCACCGCCTTCGCCGAACTGCGCGTTGGAGTCTGGATGCAACTCGCTCCGGCGCCACAGATCCCACGTATCCTTGGTGCGCTCGCGTACCGCCTTGCCGCGCTCGAGGATGATCGGGCGAAAGCCCATCTGCGCGAGCAGCAGCCCGCACATGAAGCCGCACGGCCCCGTGCCGATCACGACCGGGCGCTTCTCGACGCGCTCCGGCGCACGCGCAACGAATTTGTAGGTTGTATCCGGCGCCGGATTGACGTGCTTCTCGCCCGCAAGCCGCTTGAGCGTCGCCGCCTCGTCGCGCACGTCGGCGTCGATCGTGTAGACGAGCTTGATCGCGGATTTCTTGCGCGCGTCCCATGCGCGACGGAATACGGTAAAACCGATGAGATCGTCGGGCTTGATCCCGAGCCGCGTCAGCAACGCCGTCCGAAGATCGTCCTCCGGATGGTCAAGCGGCAGCCGCAGCTCGGTGATCCGCAACATCCGCTATTCGGCAGCTTTGGCGGACGACTGCGCGGCGAGACCGGCGCGAATGTCGTCGACGAATTCGGTGATCGTCCCGGGCACGCGCGTCGCTTGCGCGCGATCCTTCATGCCGAGATCGGCACACCATTGCAAACGCCGCGACGTCGCCTCCGCCATCGTCGGGTCGAGGCCCAATTCACGCAGCGTCGTCGCGACTTCACGCATCTCGCCCGCACGGCGACCCGAGTGCTGCGCGGCGCCGCCGAGCTTCTTGCCGATGAAAGCCGGCCAATTGATCTCCGGGATCGTTACCTGCAGCGACGACACGATGCGGTCCGTCACACCCGCCGTCTCGGCCGCCACCATGCACTCCATCAGAATCGCGTCGAGACCCTTCATGAAAACGCTGCGGCACATCTTGATCGTCGAGGCCGCGCCGATGTCATCGCCGACCGCATTCATATCGACGCCGAAGGGCGCGAGCTTGCCGATCAGTTCCTCGGCATCCTTGCCCGCGACCAGCATCGGCACTTTGTGTTGCCAGCGCGGCACCAGATCCATCACCGCGGCTTCGACCGAGCGTCCGCCGGCCGCCGTCACCGTCTTTGCAACATCGCGCTTCATGCCCGGAGACGTCGAGTTGCAGTCCAGGAACAACGTCCCCTTCGGCAGATGCTTCGCGATCTGGCCCGCAGCTACGAGACTTTCCTCGGTCGTAACGAGGCTGATCACGATGTCGCTCGCCGCAGCCAGCTCCGCAGCGCTACCCACGGTGCGGACGCCGATACGATCAGCGGCGGCCTTGAGCGGCGCCCCCTTCTCGTTGCTCGGCAGGAGAATGTCCCACGTCGCGATCTCGATCGGATGCTCGGGCGTCGCGGCGTTCTTCAGGCCCGTGGCGACGCTTTGACCGGCTTCGCCGAAGCCGAGGATTCCAACTTTCAACGTGGCCATGGGGTCTTCCTCCGTACGTTTGTTGTCTCAGCGGAGCGCAGCACAGGCCCGCTGGATGCGCTCACAGGCGCGCGTGATGTCCTCGGTCGACGCAGCGAACGAGAGCCGGAAGTGCGGCGAGACACCATAGGCTGCCCCGTGCACCGCGGCGACCCCCTCCCCGTTCATGAGATACATGACGAAATCGCGGTCGGTCTCGATCACCTTGCCGTCCGGCGTGCGCTTGCCGATCAGCCCCGCGCAGCTCGGGAACGCGTAAAACGCGCCGGCCGGTTTCACGCAGGTGAGGCCCTTCGCCTGATTGAGCATGGCAACGATGAGGTCGCGGCGTTCCTCGAATGCGGCACGATAGGTCTCAACGGAATCCTGCGGACCAGTGAGCGCGGCGAGGGCTGCCGCCTGCCCGACCGACGACGGACCCGACGTCACCTGCGCCTGCAGCTTCGCCATCTGCTTCATGAGCTCGGCGGGACCGGCCGCGAATCCGATCCGCCAGCCGGTCATCGAGTAGGTCTTCGACACGCCGTTGATGATGACGGAGCGATCCTTCATGTCCGGGCAGACGGAGACAAAGCTCTCGCAGATGTGACCGTCGAAGACGATGTGTTCGTACATTTCGTCGACCATCACCGCGACTTGCGGGTGGCGGCGGAGCACTTCGGCAAGGCCGAGATATTCCTCGCGCGTGTAGACCGCGCCCGACGGATTCGACGGCGAATTCAACACCAGCCAGCGCGTCGCGGGCGTGATTGCGCGCTCGAGCATCTCCGGCGTGATCTTGAAGTTCGTCTCGGCGGGGCACGGCACCACGATCGGCTTGGCGCCCGCATAGAGCACGCAGTCGGAGTAGGCGATCCAGAACGGCGCCGGGATTACCGCCTCGTCGCCCGCCTCCATGGTCGCAACGATCACGTTGAAGATCGCCTGCTTGCCGCCGGTCGAGATCATCACCTCGTCGGTCGTGTAATCGATGCCGTTCTCGCGCTTGAGCTTGGCGGCGAGCGCGGTGCGCAGCTCCAGTGTACCCGGAACCGCGGTGTACTTGGTCTCACCGCGCTTGGCGGCCGCAGCGGCGGCTTCGATAATGTGTGCCGGCGTCGGAAAATCCGGCTCACCGGTCGAGAGCGCGATGATGTCGCGCCCCTGCGCCCTGAGCTCACGCGCGCGTTGCGCGGCGACGATGCTCGGCGAAGGCTCGACCCGCTGGAGCCGCTTGGCGATCTTGAAGTGCATGGTTGTTGTTCCTCCCCCGGAAGCAAGGCGACTTCCAGCGTCTTTGGGCGGCGCGCACATTACACGAAGCCGCGCCGGGAAATAGCGGAAAGTCAGCCCCCAAAATCAACCCTTGTCGATCGGAGCGGCGGGGTGGGGATGCGCGTCCCCGTAGATGTCTTCGATTGCGCCCGCCGTCCGGAGATAGTCCGGCCCGACCGGGACCTTGCCGAATCCGCCCGGAACGTCGAGCACGTACGTCGGCAACGCCAAGCCCGACACGCGACCGCGCAACGCACGCATGATCGCCTGCCCCTCGGCGATCGTGGTGCGAAAATGCGAGGTGCCTGGGGCGAGATCGGCGTGGTGGAGGTAATACGGCTTGACGCGCAGCCGCACGAGGGCGCGGAACAGCTCAGCGAGCGTCTCGGGATCATCGTTGACGCCTTTGAGCAGCACCGTCTGGCTCACCAGTGACAATCCACCATCGGCGAGGCGGCGCAGCGCGGCGCGGGCGGCCTCGGTCAGTTCGCGGGCGTGGTTGGTATGAACCGCGATCCAGACCGCTTTGTCTCGCGCCTGAAGCGCTTCGACCAGCGCCGGCGTGATGCGCTCCGGCGCCACCACAGGCACGCGTGAATGCCAGCGAATGACGTCGAGATGCGGGATAGCGGCGAGGCGCGCGGTGATGTCGGCGAGGCGGCGAGGCGCCAGCACCAACGGATCACCGCCGGTAACGATCACCTCGCGGATCGCATCGTGCGCGCGGATGTAGGCGATCGCTGCGTCGAGCCGCGCGCCACCAAGCGCCTGCTCGCCACCGGGGCCGACCATCTCGCGCCGGAAACAGAACCGGCAGTAGACGGGGCAGGCGTGGGTCGCCTTCAGCAACACCCGGTCGGGGTAGCGATGGACGATGCCGGGCACAGGCGAATGCGCGTCATCGCCGATCGGATCGGACAGCTCCTCCGGGCGCGTCTCCAGCTCGCGCGGATCAGGCACGAACTGGCGCGCAACCGGATCAGTGGGATCGGCGGGATCGATCAGCGCCGCCATCGCGGGCGTGATCGCGACCGCATAGCGCGCGGCCACCTCTGCCGTTGCAGCGACATCCGCGGGCGCGATCAGCCCTGCCGCAACAAGCTCCGGCGCGGTCCGCAGGGTGCGATTTGTCCGCTCGTCGCTCATACGTCCGCCACGGGTGCCCACAACACCTGCTCGATCGACCGCGCGCCCGTCGCCAGCATCACCAGCCGGTCGAAGCCGAGCGCGATGCCCGATGCTGGCGGCATATGCGCCAGCGCTGCCAGAAAATCTTCGTCG
>CAZKZT010000183.1:0-7562 GCA_964557265.1 uncultured Hyphomicrobium sp. | reverse complement strand
GTTGATAATGCCCACTATTTGGGGGTTTTTGCTCGATTTTCGTGCGGGAAATTGTGTTGACTCTGGGGCGCATTCGGGCGAACTCTCAGGTTAATGGTTAATTAAGAAACCACTAAAATTTTAAATGCAATTAAAGCTTGGGGCGGCGGGTTTACCGCCGGCGTCGGATGTCTTCTTACAAGCGTCAGCGATCGCTGATCATCGATTTGCTTGTCGTCCTTATTGCTTCGGTGGCGGCTCTCGCGCTGAGGGAAAATTTCGTTTTCGTCTGGACCCGCTGGTGGGACGTCCTCCCGTATCTGCTGTTTACGCTCGCAGCCGCCGGGCCGATCCTCGTCGTCTTCCAACTCGATCGTTCCGTGTGGCGATACAGCGGATTGGCCGACTACGTCCGTGCTGCGGTGGCGACCCTTTTCATCGTCGTTGCTGCGGTTGCAATAGGCTTCCTTGTCAATCGGCTGGACGGTGTCGCGCGGTCGCTTCCCATCATGCAGGCGATCGTCATGGCCGTCGGCCTGGTCGGGATCCGCGTCTTCGCGCGCGTGCATCACGAGCGCCGCCGACGGCGCGCTCACAATAGCGAGACGCTATCGTTGCCGGCGGCGCGGGATACCGTGCTCGTGATCGGCTGGGGAAGCATCACGGAGCTCTATGTCCGTTCGGTTGGCGAGCTCGGGAACGGATTGATCCACATCGCGGGCATCCTGTCTCCCGTCAAACATCATGTAGGGCGCCGCGTGTTGTCCGCGAAAGTCCTCGGTGTGCCTGAGGAGGTCCGGGACATACTGGCCGACCTCGAAGTTCATGGCGTCAATGTCGGACGTGTGGTGATTGCCACACCGTTCGATCAGCTCTCCGAGGCTGCGCGGCAGATCCTGCTCGAGATCGGCAGCACAACCGACGTCCGCCTCGATTTCTTCGCGGAGCGATTGGTGTTCGATGGAGATGGCGGACCACGGCTCGCGCGCAAGGATAGGCCCAAAGTGTCAGCCGAGGCAGCGGTCAGCCCGTTTGCGCTCGACTACGCCGAGATCGAGAGATTGCTGCGTCGCCCTTACTGGCAGTTGAAACGCGTGATCGATGCCGTGATCGCGTTCGTCCTGTTGGTCGCGCTGCTGCCGGCGGCGTTGGTGGTCGCGCTGATCGTCGCGCTCGACGTTGGTCTGCCGATCCTGTTCGTTCAGCAGCGTCCGGGTCTGCGTGGTGTGCGCTTCAGTCTCTACAAATTCCGCACGATGGGGCCATCCCATGACCGCGACGGCGTGAAGATCGCCGAAGAAGCGCGTGTGTCGCCGGTTGGCGCCTTCCTACGGCGGACGCGTCTGGATGAGCTGCCGCAGCTCTACAACATTCTGGTCGGCGACATGTCCTTCGTCGGACCGCGCCCTCTGGTGTCACGCGAGCAATCGAGCGACACCCTGCCCCGGCTGCTGGTTCGGCCTGGTCTGACGGGCTGGGCGCAGGTGCGGGGTGGTCGCGTGGTGTCGGTCGAGGACAAGACCGCGCTCGATCTCTGGTATGTCCGTCACGCCTCACCCATGCTCGACCTGAAGATTGTCGTCGCAACCGTTCCAATGGTGCTCTTCGGAGAGCGCGTCGACCGGGGAGCCGTTCGGCTGGCTTGGCGCGATCTCCGTAGCTTTGGCGTCAGGGGCGAGGTTGGTGAGCGCCAGCGTGTGGCATGACCGCGAAGATATCGGGGCGCTGGCGGTTCTGATGAGATCAGCCCTTCATTTGCTGCGACTCGGGAAGGACCTAGTCCTGGTTCGGGCCGCGTATGCGATCGGTGATCTTCGCCGGGGCCGTCCAGGTCGCGATTGATCGTACGGAAAGGTGTGCTCGAGGCTGCCGGAAATCTGGGAGACTCTGGGTACTGCTGCTCGGGTATAGTATCGCGTTCGGGTGTGCGTTCACCCGAAGTGCGGTAGCTTTTCTCGAAATGGGAGCGTTCGTGTGCAGAATAAGCTGAGGGCTGGTCTGGGTCCGGCCGCCGAGGTCGCGCTCCGGCGTAAGGCGGTGCTGGTAACGGGGGGGGCGGGCTTTCTCGGCTCGCACCTGTGTGATCGGCTCATTGCCGACGGCCATGATGTCATTTGCCTCGACAACTTTTTCACCGGGGCCAAACAGACCGTCGAGCATCTCCTTTCGCATCCGCGCTTCGAGCTGATGCGTCACGACGTGACCTTCCCGCTCTACGTGGAGGTCGACGAGATCTACAATCTTGCCTGTCCCGCATCTCCCATCCACTACCAGCACGATCCCGTGCAGACGACGAAGACCAGCGTCCACGGTGCCATCAACATGCTGGGCCTCGCCAAGCGCCTCAAGTGCCGCGTGTTTCAAGCGTCGACATCCGAGGTCTACGGTGATCCATCTGTCCACCCGCAGACCGAGGACTACTGGGGCAACGTCAATCCGATTGGTCCGCGCTCCTGTTACGATGAAGGCAAGCGCTGTGCCGAGACGCTGTTCTTCGACTATCACCGTCAGCACGGCCTCGAGATCAAAGTCGCCCGCATCTTCAACACGTACGGCCCGCGGATGCATCCGAACGATGGCCGCGTTGTGTCGAACTTCATCGTCCAGGCCCTCAAGGGTGAACCGATCACCATCTACGGCGACGGCAGCCAGACGCGCGCGTTCTGCTTCGTCGACGATCTCATCGAGGGTTTTGTCAGGCTGATGGGAAGCCCCGCGGACGTGACGGGGCCCGTCAATCTCGGCAATCCGGGCGAATTCACCATCCGCGAACTCGCGGAACTCACCATCGAGATGACGGGTTCGAAGTCGAAGCTGACCTTCATGCCGCTGCCGCAGGACGACCCCAAACAGCGCCGGCCCGACATCACGCTGGCCCAGCAGCGGCTCGGCTGGCAGCCGGCCGTCCCGTTGCGCGATGGTCTGCGCCAGACGGTTGCCTATTTCGATCGCCTGCTCACCGGTGGAAACATCCCGCTGACAGGGCGTCAGAGGGCTTGATCCGTGTTTATGCTCCGCGTGTGCAGGGCGGCGCGAGCGTGACGATGCGCTGCGCCTCCTCGTGCTCGTGTCTCTCGGCTCTTCCGTTCGGCGAGACGAACGGCGCAACTCCGATTGGTTAGATGAACGCGTCTGCCCCTTTGTCCACGGATGGTGCGCTTTCTGCGACGCCAAAGCCCGATACCGGCGTTGCGCCGGCGGCGCCATCGCAGCGGCACATCGTGCTCGAAGCAGGTCGCGCGGAGCGGAACTACTGGCGTGATCTGTGGCACTATCGCGAGCTGTTCGCGATGCTGGCGTGGCGCGACATCTCGGTGCGCTACAAGCAGACCGTGATCGGCATCGCGTGGGCCATCGTCCGTCCGATCCTGACGATGGTCGTTTTCACGGTCATCTTCGGGCGCCTTGCGGGGCTGCCCAGTGACGGTGGCGTGCCGTATCCGCTGCTCGTGTTCGCTGGGATGCTGCCGTGGTTTCTGTTTTCGAGCATCCTGTCCGATGCATCGAACAGCCTCGTCGCAAATGCGAACCTGATCTCGAAAGTCTATTTTCCGCGTCTCATTGTCCCGGCTGCGGCCGGTGTCGTGGCGCTGGTCGATTTCGGGATCAATCTCGTCATCCTGTTCGGACTGATGGCTTGGTTTGCCTTCCTGCCGAACTGGCAGATCGTGTTTCTTCCGGTGTTCGTCGCGCTGGCTGTGCTGGCGAGTCTGGGGCCGGCGCTGTTCCTCACCGCGCTCAACGTCAAGTATCGCGATTTTCGCTTTCTCATTCCGTTCGTCGTGCAGTTCGGGCTCTATGTCTCGCCGGTGGGGTTCTCGAGCGCGATCGTGCCGGACGCCTGGCGGTTCCTCTACAGTCTCAATCCGGTGGTGGGTGTCATCGATGGCTTTCGCTGGTGCCTCCTCGGTGGGGAGAGCCAGCTCTATCTGCCGGGCTTCTTCGGGAGTCTTTGCGTGGTCGCGCTCATGCTGTGGATCGGCATCCGCCAGTTCCGCAAAACCGAGAAGACATTTGCGGACCTGATCTGATGCCGGATGTCGTCATTTCCGCCGAGGGGCTCGGCAAGCGCTATCTGATCGGCCACGAGACCGAACGCGGTGACAATGCATTGCGCGACGTGATGGCACGGACGGTGCGCAATTTCGCCAAGTCAGCCCGCGACATGATCCGCGGCCGGCAACTTGTCGTCGGCAATGAAGTCGAGGAGTTCTGGGCGCTCAAGGATGTCAACTTCGAGATCAAGCGCGGCGAGGTCGTCGGGATCATCGGGCGCAACGGCGCGGGCAAGTCGACGCTGCTCAAGGTTCTCTCCCGCATCACCGAGCCGACGACGGGCCGCGTCGAGATTCGCGGCCGTGTGGCAAGTCTGCTCGAGGTCGGGACAGGGTTTCATCCCGAGCTGACGGGGCGCGAGAACATCTTCCTCAACGGTGCCATCCTCGGCATGACGCAAGCCGAGATCAAACGGAAGTTCGACGAGATCGTCGCCTTTGCCGAGGTTGAAAAATTCCTCGACACACCGGTGAAGCGCTATTCATCGGGCATGTACGTGCGCCTCGCTTTCGCCGTCGCGGCGCATCTCGAGCCGGAGATTCTGATCGTCGACGAAGTTCTGGCGGTCGGCGATGCCGAGTTCCAGAGGAAGTGCCTCGGCAAAATGAAGGACGTCGCCGGCGACGGCCGCACGGTCCTGTTCGTCAGTCATAATATGGCGGCGATAAGGGCGCTCTGTGATCGGGCGCTTCAGCTTAGTCGAGGAAGTGTTGTTCGGGATGCGCCAACGGCCATCGTTGCCGCGGAATATTTGGCCGCAGCCTCCACGAGAGACGGCCAATTCGATTCCAAAGGGCGGCGGTTCGAGTTGTCAGACGTGTCGATCGCCTCCGCGCGCATAAGTCAACAAGGCGAACCTAAGCTCGCGATCGCATCCGGAGAACCCTTCACGATCGAGGTAGATACGCGCGTGGTAGTGCGTCGGCCCTTTTCGATCGAGATCTTGTTGCGCGACGATAAGCTTGATCCCGTTGGCTTCTGTGCTGGCGGCTTCCAACAGGGCTTTCAAGTCCATCCAATCGGTGAAGCGAGTACGATCAAAGTCGACGTTAGTGGCCTGAATCTGGCCGGAGGCAGATACTTCTTCGATATCATGTTGGTCGAGACTGGCAGGAAGTACCTGGATGCCATCGATAGCGCCCTGTCGCTCGACGTGTTTCCGCAGCCGCTAGGTCCAACAAATTGGACATTCAGGCAGGCGCGGGGCCAAGGTTGCATTCTGCTTGATGCGCACTTCGCCGAGCTGAGGAACTGACCGCGTAGTGTCTTCTCTCCCCGATCTCCCGCCTCCACCGCCGGGCCGCACTGGATGGCCGTGGACGGTTGCGACGCCGCCGCTCCCGGAGACGCGGGCGGACGGCGCACCCTGGCCGCGCATTTCGATCGTCACGCCGAGCTTCAACCAGGGTCACTTCATCGAGGAGACGATCCGCTCGATTCTTCTCCAGGGCTATCCGAACCTCGAATACATCGTCATCGACGGTGGCAGCACCGATGATACCGTCGAGATCCTCCGCAAGTATGAGCCGCATCTCGCGCACTGGGTCAGCGAGAAGGACCGCGGTCAGTCGCATGCGATCAATAAGGGCATGGCGCGTGCGACGGGTGACATTCGTGCCTATCTCAACAGTGACGACATCTATCTCGAAGGGGCGCTGGCGAGGATTGCGGAGAGCGCGATCAGACAACCGGGTGTCGATCTCATTCATGGCCGTTGCCGGATCTCGGACGAGAACGGCAACAAAGTCGGCGAGCGCGTCGGTTCGATTACTGCGTTTCATGAGATTGTCGATCTCTGGGACGTGTGGTGGAAGCAGCGCAATTTCGTGCAGCCGGAGGTGTTCTGGACGGGCCGCATCGCGGACAAAGTCGGCCCGTTCCGGGAGGATCTCTACTGGGTGATGGATTTCGACTACTGGCTCCGCATTCTGGATGCTGGCGGCCAGGTCGCCTTCATCGATGCCGAGCTTGCGATGTTCCGGCGCCAACCCGCTCAGAAGTCGACCCAGCCGGCGCGAACAGCGGCGGAACTGCGTGGCGTGGTGAAGCCCTACATCTTCGCGGCGGAAAACGGTGAGCGCCTGCCGAACCGCGCGCAATTGCAGGCGCATTGGTTGTTCGATGCGGTGTTCCGCGAGGAGGCGCAGCGCTCGCTCGATCTTGATGAAGGCCGTATGCGCAGGTGGACGCGGCTTGCCGGCGTCGTGCTGAGGCATCCGCAGATCATGTCGTTGCCGTCATTCAGAGAGCGTGTGTGGTCAACTGTGACGAGGGCCAGCCACAGATGACGCCGGCCTTGTTCTTGTGCGGCGGATGTCATCCGACTGGAGTGAGCGGTGGTTAGGCTGACACCCGGTGCGATCAAGCTCGCCGTGGACGATGCCTTCAAGCACGGGGCGAAGGGCATCTGGTATCGGGATGTCGTGCGCCCGCGCATTCTCGCGACGCCGCCGATCGAGGGCACTACGGACAGCCAATGCGAGATTCACGTCCTGACGTCGGCGCACGATTGGCTCAATCTGATGTGGACGCTCAAATCATTCTACGTGGCGAGCGGCCGGCGTTACGCGCTTTGCATCCATGAGGACGGATCGCTCGACGCCGTGGCTCTCGGCCACCTCGCGCGCCATTTTCCAGATGCGCGCATCATTCGCCGGGCCGACGCCGATGCGGTGGTCGAGGCGCGATTGCGCGATCTGCCGCGTTGCCTGGAGTTCCGGCGAACGAACCTGCTTGCGCCAAAGGTCTTCGATTTTCCGGCATTCCTCGAGTCCGACCGCATGGCGGCGTTCGACAGCGATCTACTTTTTTTTCATGAGCCAGTCGCGTTCCTGAGCCGGGTGGAAGATCCGGGGTACCTGCTGAATACGTTCAACGCCGATGCCGACGACGTCTACACCGTCGATCGTGACGTCGCGCGTTCGTTGATCGGTCACGAGGTGGTCGCACGCTTCAACAGCGGGTTCGGGCTGGCGCATCGCCACTCGCTGCGGCCGGAGTGGGTCGAGGAGTTTCTGGCGTTGCCCGGCATGCTGGCAGGGCACTTCTGGCGCATCGAGCAGACGCTCTATGCGCTCTGCAGTTCGCGCTTTGGTGTCGAGTTGCTCCCGCAGGAATACACGCTCACGCTGGAGCCCGGAATCGACGGACGGCCCTTCCGACACTACGTGGGCGGGATCCGGCACCTCATGTACAGCGAAGGCATGGCGGACCTGAGCAGGCGCGGCCTGTTGAGTGGTGTCCGGGTGCTCGAAGCGCCGAAGTGATGAGTGAGAGCGGAATGCTGCAGCGAAAGCTCCGCGTTCTATTCGCACCGGATTACAGAGCGGGGTTGCCGTACCAGGATCAGCTTGCGCAGGCGCTGGCCGCGCATGATATCGAAGTTGTCTATCCGGAAGGTTATCGGCGCGGGCTGCCGCTCGCGCGAGGTGTGGCGTCGTGCAAGCCGGATGTTCTGCATCTGCACTGGCCTGAAGCATATTTTCGTTGTGCCGGAGATCGCTGGGATCGCACCAGAGTGCTGCGAT
>CAZKZT010000182.1:0-7635 GCA_964557265.1 uncultured Hyphomicrobium sp. | reverse complement strand
GTTACGCTCTCCGACCCGTTCGCATTCTGACGGTCTGATCCGTCGTATCTGATCGTACCTCGCGCACCATTGTGCGCGGTTGGCTAGAGCCTGATCGGTCGAGATGGAAGCGCTTGAGCTTCCATCGAGAGCGTGAATCAGACTCTCAATCAAAGATTTAGAGCGCGCTTGCTCCACGGCGGTGATTCCGCCAAAGGCTGACGCGCTCTAGTCAGGCGATGCCGTATTTGGCTTTGATCGCGGCGACGATGGGCGCCATGCGGCTGCCGAGCGAGCCCTTGACCATCACGACATCGCCCGGCTGGAGCGCATCGACGACGTGCGGGATGAGTGCCGCCGAGTCGGGTGCCCAGGTGCCGCGCCGCGAGGCTGGCAGCGCCTCGAATAGTTTGCGCATGTGCGGCCCGCAGCAGAGGATCAGGTCCGCGTCGGCGGCTGCGAGCGGTTGAGCAAGGCCGAGGTGATAGCCCTCGGAGCCCTCGCCGAGTTCCAGCATGTCGCCGAGTACGGCGATGCGGCGCGGATAGTTCTCGCGTGAGACGGCACCGAGCACGGCGATTGCGGCGCGCATCGATGCGGGGTTGGCGTTGTATCCTTCGTCGATCAGCAGGATCGCACGGTCGCCCGCATTCAGCACCGTGCGCGCGCCGCGACCGACGGGTGGTGTGATGCCGGCGAGCGGCGCGGTAGCGCGATCGACGGCCAAGTGCAGCGCATCGAGGGTCGCGATGACGGCGAGCGAGTTGACCGCGATGTGCGTGCCGACGGTGCCGAGACGGTAGCGGAGCGCGCTGCCGGCAATCGTTGCGGCAATTTCGCTGCCGGTATCGCCGAGTGCGATGTCTTGCGCGACGACGTAGGAATCCGGTGCCGTGCCGAATGTGACGACGCGCGCGCCTCGCGATGTGACCGCGTCCCGCAACAAGCCAAAGTGCTTGCTGTCGCGCGGGAGCACGGCGATCCCATTCGGCGCCAGTCCCTCGAAGATCTCCGCCTTGGCCTTCGCAACGCCGGCTTCGCCATCCGGAAAGTTGCCGACGTGCACGGGCAGCACATTGGTGATCAGAGCGACGTGCGGCCGCGTCATGCGGGTCAGCGGGCTGATCTCGCCCGCGTGGTTCATGCCGATCTCGATCACCGCGAAGTCGACATCGGCGGGCATCCGCGCGAGCGTCAGCGGCACGCCCCAGTGGTTGTTGAAGGATTTTTCCGGCGCGTGGACTTTGCCGGCTGTCGCGAGGCAGGCGCGCAGCATTTCCTTGGTGCCGGTTTTGCCGGCGCTGCCGGTGACGGCAACGACGTGCGCCGTGGATCGCAGGCGTGCGCGCGCGGCGACCGCGATGCGGCCGAGTGCGGCGAGCGGATCGTCGACGCGGATCAGCGGGCCGCAGTTTGCGGGCGCGGCGAAGTCACGGCGAACCAGCGCGGCTGCCCCACCGTTCGCGAACGCCGCGCCGACGAATGCGTGGCCATCACGCTGGTCGGTGAGTGCGACAAACACTTCGCCCGGTGCGATCGAGCGCGTGTCGATCGAGAAGCCGCTGATCGGCGCGGATGGCTCGCCATCCGCCACGCCCTCTGCTGCTGCGATCAGCGCATCCCACGTCCACAGCGCTTCAGCCATAGGTCTTCCCTTCGATTGCGGCCTGCACGGCTTCGTGATCGCTGAACGGCAGCGTGATGCCGCCGACGATCTGGCCGATTTCATGACCCTTGCCGGCGACAAGCACGACATCGCCCTCGCCGAGTTCAGCAACACCCGCAGCGATTGCGGTGCCGCGATCGCCGATTTCGTGCGCGCCGGGTGCGTTTGCAAGCATCTCAGCGCGGATATCCGCCGGGTTTTCGCTGCGCGGATTGTCGTCGGTGATGATGACGACGTCGGCGCGATCGACGGCGATGCGGCCCATGATCGGGCGTTTGCCGCGATCGCGATCACCGCCGCAGCCGATCACGCAAATGAGCTTCCCCGTCGCGAAGGGACGTAGCGCATCGAGTGCCGCTGCAAGGGCTTCCGGCTTGTGCGCGTAGTCGACGACGGCGAGGCCGCCGTTATGGCGTGCGACGATCTCCAGCCGGCCGGGCACGCCGCGCAGCGTTTCCAGTGCGCCGAGCGCGGCATCGACGGGCAGGCCGCACGCGATCGCGAGGCCCGCCGCGACGAGCGCATTCTCGACCTGATAGCTGCCGAGCAGCGGAAAGACGAGCGCGTGGTCGCGTCCCTCGGCACGGACGGTAATGCGCTGGTCGAAGCCGTCGCGCACCGTATCGACGAGCCGCAGCGTGTCGCCGAGCTGGCCGGTGGTGAAGCAACGTACGCCGCGCCGCCGGACGAGATCGATAACGCGGACCGCTTCCGCCCCATCGGCGTTGATAACCGCCGTGCCATCTGCCGGTAGCAGCTCGCTGAACAGGCGCAGCTTCGCTGCGAGATAGGCATCCAGCGTCGGGTGATAGTCGAGGTGGTCGCGGCCGAGGTTTGTGTAGGCGGCCGCGGTGACGCGCACGCCATCGAGCCGGTACTGGTCGAGGCCGTGTGACGAGGCTTCGAATGCGACGTGGGTGATGCCGTCGCGTGCGAGGCCGTCGAGCGTCTCATGCAGCGATACCGGATCGGGCGTGGTCAGCGAGCCATAGACAGCGCCGTCGGGGCGCACGAGGCCGATGGTGCCGACCGAGGCCGCTTGCTGGCCGAGCGTGATCAGGATCTGGCGCGTGAAGTCGGCAACCGAGGTCTTGCCGCTGGTCCCGGTGATCGCGAGCATGTGGGCTGGCTGCTGCGCATGGAACCGCGCGGCGATCAGCGCCAACGCCCGGCGCGGCTCGCTGGCGCGCAGCACCGGCACATGCGCTGGGGTGTCGATCGTCGCGCCATCGCCTGCGAGGATCGCGGCGGCACCTTTCGCCACCGCATCGGCAACGAAACGCGCACCATCGGTGCGGCTTCCCGCCAGTGCGGCGAACAGCGCGCCAGGCTTCACCGCGCGGCTGTCGGCGGTGATCGAAGTGATATCGATGGCATCCGCGCCATCGGGCGCGGGCATGTCGTCTGGCAGTAGATCGGAAAGTTGCATGATGCCTTTTCCCACCGCATCTCGCGACCTCTTGTCCCTCCTCCCCGTTCTTTGTCGCCCTGAAAGCGCGCCTCCGGCGCGACGACACGGTCAGGGTGAGGGACGGCGTGAAACTCCAACGTCGGCGACTGCCGCCGTCCCTCATCCTAACCTTCTCCCCGCAAATGCAGGGAGAAGGGATACTGGCGCACGCGCTGCGATGTCGAGATTCCAGGCAGCGGCGGAAGGCTGCGCCTGTCGGAGATTCAACGGCGCGCCCTTCGGCCGCTACTATACAGTAGTCGCTTATCTTGGTGGCGATCGAAGATCGCGAGGCGAGATTTCCAACAGGCGAGGCAGTTCCGCGGCGCCAGTAGCCGAAGGCGTTGGCGACCGCGGCAAAAAAGGGCAGCGCAGGGCGCGACTATCGCGCGCCCTGAACTGCCGGAATCAAATCCAGCATAGGCCCGATGCGGGCGACGATGCGGGCGGCAGTGGGAGCGGCATTGAGGCCGGCGGTGATTTTGCCCTTCGTTTCCTCGACACCCTGCGGCGCGAACAGCGAGACCAGGAAGACGTAGCGCGGTGCGCTGGCGGGCAGGGCGGCCAGGAATGACGAGATCACGGTCTTGGATTTATAGCCGCCGCGGCCGGGCATTTCGGCGGTGCCGGTCTTGCCGCTGATCTCGTAGCCGGCGAGCTCAGCGCGGCGGCCGGTGCCCTGAGATTCGGTCACGACGCGGCGGAGCGCGTCGCGGATGGCGGCGCTCGTTTCGGGCGAGACGACACGCGCCTCGCCGCGCGGCACGGTATCCTGCTTGATGAAGGTCGGGCGGATCTTGACGCCGCCGTTGACGAGGCTGGCCGCAACGGCTGCGAACTGCAGCGGCGCGACCGCGAGACCGTGGCCGTAGGAGATGGTGACGCTCTCGAGCGGTCCCCAATTTCCCGGAAGTATTGGCTTCGCGATCGGACCCGCTTCGGTCCGGATGCTGTCCAGCATCCCGAGGCGGTCGAGATAGGCGCGCTGGCGCGCGATGCCGGCTTCCTGGGCGATCATGCCGGCGCCGACGTTGGATGAGCGGATCAGAATCTCGGCGAGCGTGATCGGCCGGCCGGGCGGGTACTTCTCGGCGATCGTATGGCGGGGGAAGCGAAGCGGCTCGCGCGTGTCGTAGATGCGGTTCGGCGTGGCGCCGAGATCATCGAGCGCAAGGCCGAGCGTCATGATCTTGGCGATCGAGCCGAGCTCGTAAACGCCGTTGGTGATGCGATCGATGCGGTCATCGTCGTCCGCGTCCTTGAAGCGTGCCGGATCGTGGTCGGGCAGCGATACGGAGGCGATCACTTCGCCGCTGTCGACATCCATGAGGACGGCGGCGGCGGCCTGCGCCTCGAACTGGCCCATCGCGTGACCGAGCGTCTCCGAGATCGCATTCTGGACGCCGAGATCGATCGAAAGCCTGACGGATGGCTTGTGCGAAGGGGTCGGCGCGGGAACCGACTCGGTGCCGCCGATGTCGTCGATGTGACGCTCGATGCCGGAGATACCGCGGTTGTCGACATCGACCTGGCCGACGATGTTGCTCGTCAGGAAGCGGGTGGGATAGACGCGGCGCGGCTCGCGGCGGAAGGCGAGGCCTGGGATGCCGAGATCGTGCGCGCGCTGGGCCTCGATCGGCGTGAGGCTGCGCTTGATCCAGGCGAAGCGGCGCGATTTGTCGGCAAGGATCGGGCGCAGATCGCGCGCGTTGAGATCGGGGAACAGCGCAGCCAGTCTCTCCGCGGCATCATCGGCATCGCGGATGATCGCGGGGTCCGCGAACAGTGATGCAGCGTCGACATCGGTCGCGATCAGGTTGCCGCGCCGGTCGACGATGTCGGGACGCACGAACATGTGGCTGATCGGCTCAGCGCGGGAGAGCCGCGTTTCTGGATTGCCGCTGGCGGCGAGACGCATCGTTTGCCCAGCGATGAGCATGAAGACCGATGCGATTGCGGCATGCATCATCCAGGCACGCGCTCTAGGAAGCGCGATGCGCGATGCCGGATGCGGTGTGTGTCCCGGCGCGTGACGCGGCGTGAGCGAGGGGCCAACGCGCAGCGGTTGTGGTGGACGCTTCATGGTTTGCGTCCGCCAGCGCTGGTGGGCGTCGTGTCGGGATCGGGCAGGATCTCGTACTGGCGCGGTTCGATCGGCGCGAGGCCGATCTTGCGGGCCAGCGTGTCGATACGTTCGGGGCGCGCGAGATAGGCGCGTTCGGCGCGCAGGATCGCGATGTCGAGGCTTGCTTTCTCGGCGGCGCGGACCTGCGACGCGACATGCAACTCGAGGCGGCGGGTCTCGTAGGAGGTGGCATAGAGGACGAACGCGGACGCGACCGCGAGCAGGACCGTGGTGACGGTGATCAGGCGGAACATGGGCACCACTCCTCGACGCGGCGAGCAGCGGCAGGCTGCTCTACACTAGCGGCGGGTGAGGCTCTGGGGCCGGACAACGCCGAGCGCCGCCTCATCCGCAGGGGCCACAGCCGGCGCCTCTGTCCGCTCGGCAGCCCTGAGGCGGGCCGAGCGCGCGCGCGAATTGGTTGCGACTTCCTCAACAGAAGGGGTTAACGGCCGTTGGTTAACAATTCGGTAACGCGGCGCAATGGCGGCGTCGGCAGTGGGGGGAAGGTGGCGTGAACCGGACGCGGCCTTGCCGCTCGCCTGGGTCAGGTAGCGTTTGACGATGCGGTCTTCGAGCGAATGGAAGGTGACGACGACGAGCCGTCCGCCGGGCTTCAGGCAGCGCTCGGCGGCCGCCAGTGCATCGACGAGCTGGCCGAGTTCATCGTTGACGTAGATGCGCAGCGCCTGGAACGTCCGCGTCGCCGGATGGTGATCATCGCCGCGTGGACGGCCGAGCGTGCGAAACACGATGTCGGCGAGCTGGCGCGTGGTGGTGATCGGGGTGTCGGCGCGGACGCGGCCAATGGCGCGTGCGATCGAGCGGGAGCGGCGCTCTTCGCCGAGTTCGTAGAGGATGTCGGCGAGGACTTCCTCCGGTGCCTCGCGGATCACGTCGGCGGCGCTCGGGCCATCGCGCGACATGCGCATGTCGAGCGGGCCGTCGGTCATGAACGAGAAGCCACGTTCGGCTTCGTCGATCTGCATCGATGAGACGCCGATATCGAGCACGACGCCGTCGACCAGCGGCGCGCCCGCTTCAGCGGCGAGTGTATCGAGATCGCTGAATGTGCCGTCGAGCAGCGTCAGACGCGGCGCATATTTCTCGACGATCGCCTGCCCCGCCGCGCGCGCATCCGGATCGCGGTCGATGGCGATGACACGCGTGTCGGCCGCGTCGAGAATGGCCGACGTATAGCCGCCCGCACCAAACGTCCCGTCGATGAAAGTCTCGCCGTCCGCCGGTCTCAGCGACGCGACGACCTCATCCAGCAACACGGGAATGTGGCGGGCCGCACCCTTAGTGCCGCGTTCCCCCGAACGCGTACCTCGGCCCGCCATCATTCCCGCGCCCCCTGCTGGCCGCCGCCGGAGTCGCCTCCGCTGCGGCGACCCGCGCCGAACAGTTTGAGGTGCTCGCGCACCTTTTGCTGGGCCTCGGCGCGTCGGCGCTCGAAGTTGCCCGGCTCCCAGAGCTGAAATTTTTCACCCAGGCCGACAAAAGCGACTTGGGAAGTGATGCCCGCGTGGGCGCGAAGGCCTTCAGGAAGCACGATACGCCCGTCCTGATCGATCGAGAGAACCTGGGAGACACCGTAGAGTGCGACAGAGAGCTCGTCGCGCTCGATCGAATAGTCCGGCAGGCCCGCGAGAAGCCCGTCGATCGTGCGCGCAAGTCTTTCGCCGCCTGCATCGATCGCAGGACTGTCGAGCGCGGGGTAGCAGTAGACGTGTCCTGCCCCACCTTGCTGGTAACCGTCGCGCTCGAGAATGGCGCGGAACGGCGCAGGGACGGAAACACGCCCCTTGGCGTCAATCTTGTTGATGAATGTCGAGACAAAGCGGTCCATCCCCTCAGTCGAAGCCCCGTCGTTCACTCGTCACACGACAAACCGCGACTGAATTCCGCTTCACGTCACCGACTCCAACACCCCCGCGGATACCAACCCAGAACAAACCCATCCTCACCGGCTTCCGGCCCCCGAAACGCGCCCCCTCGGCGTTCGGTGGCCGGCCGGAGAGCGGGCGGTCGCACGGTTCGAGCCCTCTGTTCGACCCGGCGCCGCGCCCTGTCTCTCCTGCCCGGTGCGGACGGGCATTTATGGGATGTCATGGGATTTAATGGTGGTCAACGGGAAATTAAGGATAATTCGTGGCCTCCACCGGAAAGTGATCGATAGCTGTGGATAAGAAGCGGCGCGGCTATGCAACCGGGAATCGCCGAGGCAGAGCCGGACGGTGGGGGAGTGGCGCGGCGGGCCTGTCGCTGGCGTGGCTGGCGTGCTAATCGCGGGCAGCGGCCACGGCTATCGGGCCGTATCCTGGAGCGACCCGCCCATGCCTCGTGACCTGATCATCGCCCCGATAGATGACGGCCGGGCTGGCGGGGGCCGCGACGGTGCCGCCGGAGGGC
>CAZKZT010000181.1:0-7698 GCA_964557265.1 uncultured Hyphomicrobium sp. | reverse complement strand
TCGATCAACCAGCTTCGCTGGTCGACGTCGGACATCGGCAACTCGGCCTTGCGGTGAAAGGCCCGCGCGCCGCCGGGCTCATCAACGCCGGATGCCCGCTCGACCTTGATCTCGCGGCATTTCCCGTCGGTATGTGCACGCGCACGATCCTCGCCAAAGCCGATGTCGTGCTGTGGCGCACGGCGGAGGATGCCTTCCACATCGAGGTTTGGCGCTCGTTCGCGCCTTACGTGATCGAGTTCCTGCGTGAGGCGCTGTTCGGCGTCGACTGAGCGTCGCGCGTCAGATCGGCGATAATGGCGTTGGCGTGCCCCACGCGACGAAGTGAGGATTGCGCAAGCCGCGTGCGGTGTTGCCGTAGCCGAGCGGTGCGCCGTCGATGGTCGTGACGCTGCCGCCTGCTGCGAGCAGAACGGCATGGCCGGCGGCGGTATCCCATTCCATGGTCGGGCCGAGACGCGGGTAGATGTCGGCGGCCCCGCGCGCGATGCAGCAGAACTTCAGCGACGAACCGGCGTTGGTGCGTTCGGCGATGCGGTAACGGTCGAGGAATGCCTCGGTCTCGGTATTGCTGTGCGAGCGGCTGGCCAGCGCAACGAGCGCGTTCGTATCAGGTGCACGTGTGCGGATCGGCGCAAGGCCGACGTCGGCCAGTGCGACCGGCCCTTCGTGCGGTGCAACGCGCGCGAGCGCCGCATCGGTCGGGCCGAGCGTCACGTAGAGTTCGTCGCACGCAGGCGCGTAGACGATGCCGAACACCGGTACGCCATCGCGCACCAACGCGATATTGACGGTGAACTCGCCGCGCTGCTCGATGAATTCCCGTGTGCCGTCGAGCGGATCGACGAGGAAGAATTGAGGCCCGACTTCAGGCACGCGTCCAGCGGAGACGGCTTCCTCTGCGATGATCGGAATGCCCGGCGCCGCTGCCGCGATCGCAGGGAGGAGGATCGCTTCCGCTTCGCGGTCGGCGGCGGTCACGGGGCTCGAGTCGGATTTCGTCTCGACAGCGACGCCCGCGCGATAATGGCGCATCTCGATCGCGCCGGCCGCAAGTACGGCCGGCAGCAGCGCCGCCGCCAGCTCGCGGAAATCGTTGCCTCTATGGTCGATCGCGGCCATTGCGCTCCTTCGCGGGCGTTGATCTGCCCGAAGATTTCTCGCTGCGTGCGGCGATAATGCACCAGCTTATGCTCCAATGCGCCGAGCGGCACGCTCCATGCTTGGCGCGAATCTCAGGCGCGTGTATCAGAACAAGGATCGAAACCGCAAGCGGCCGACCCCGTAGCGCTCGCGTAGGCCTGTCCTCGAGCCGCCGTCCATTGCGAGACTTGAGACTTTACGAGGCGGGGCGATGAGCCAACATCCACCACATCCCAATGACATGGAGCTTGCGGCGCTGATCGCGAGCAAGGTCTGTCACGACGTGATCAATCCGGTCGGGGCCATCAATAATGGCCTCGAGATGCTGGACGAGGAAGAAGATCCGGAGTCGCGCGAGTACGCGCTGGACATGATCCGGAACGTGACCAGCCAGGCGACCGTGCGGCTGAAATTCGCGCGCTTTGCCTATGGGGCTGCCGGATCGGCGGGCGATGCGATCGATCTGCGCATGGCCGAAGAGATCGCGCGCGAGTACGTCACCAAGGGCGGCAAGCACACGCTCCTGTGGCAGGGCCCGGTCGGCTACATGGCCAAGGACAAGGTCAAGCTGCTGCTCAATATGACGTCGCTCGGTCTGTCGGCGTTGTTGCGCGGCGGTGAGATTGCCGTCGCGATCGACCAACGGCCGGATCATCCGGCGTTCCTCGTGCGCTGCCGGGGGATGGGCGCGCGGCCGCCGACGCATCTGGTCGAGTTCCTCACGGGCCATAATGTCCCGCCGATCGATGCGTTGACGGTGCAGACGTACTTCACTTGCCGGCTCGCGCAATCCGCCAGGATCCATCTCGAGGTGCTGCGCGACGGTGCCGACATCATTCTCAGCGCCCGCGATCGTTGACGCCGCCTCTCCTGGCACCGGGTTGCGGCGGCTTAGGCTTTTACAAGCCGTTGTGAAGGGCATAGCTTCGTTGGTCTGGAACAATCCTGCCGACGGAGCACGCCGCCATGAAGCTCGAAGAATATGCATCCTATGATGGTCTCGGGCTCGGCGAGCTGGTCGCCAAGGGCGAGGTGACGCCGAAGGAGCTGGCGCGCACGGCGGCAGCGGCGATCGAGGCGGTGAACGGCGAGACGAAAGCCGTTGTCGAGACCTATGCCGACCGCATCGACGGCCTCGACGAGACGACGCTCGGTGATGGCCCCTTTCGCGGTGTTCCGTTCCTGATGAAGGACGTGTTCGGGCACGAGCAGGGGCGCCTGATCGAGTTCGGCTCACGGCTTTGCCGTGGCATGACCGTGCAAACGAGCACCTATTTCACGGATCAGCTCAAGGCATCGGGCGTCAACATCCTCGGCCGCTCGGCGGCACCTGAGTACTCGATGTCGGCGACGACCGAGAGCGTCATGTTCGGCAATACGTCGAACCCGTGGAAGAAGGGCTACTCGGCAGGCGGTTCATCGGGCGGCGCGCAGTCGGCGGTGACGAGCGGCATGGTGCCGATCGCGCACGGCTCCGATATCGGCGGGTCGATCCGCATCCCGGCGAGCTGGTGCGGCGGCGTCGGCCTCAAGCCGTCGCGCGGGCGCGTGTCGATCGGGCCGGTCACCGATGAGGGCGGGCTTGGATTCTCGGCGAACCACATCCAAGCGAAGACGATGCGCGACTCGGCGACGATGCTCGACTGGGTGTCGAAGCCGCAGATCGGCGATCCGTTCGTGATCCCGCGCCCGTCGCAGTCGTATGCGTCATTCGTCAATGCACAGAGCCCGCGGCTCAAGATCGGCATCGTGCTGACCGAGATCTTCGGCGCGGCGGTCGACCCGGAAGTCGCGCAGGCGGTCAAGGATACGGCCAAGGTGCTCGAAGGCATGGGTCACCACGTCGACATCGCGGCGGTCGACTTCGGCGGGATCGCGACGCTGCATAAGATCAACGACCTGTTCTTCTTCGGTTTCGACGGCCGCCTCGAGGGCTATGCGGCGAAGACCGGACAGAAGATCGGGCCCGATACGCTCGAGCCGGTGATGCTGTCGGTGTACGAGTTCGCCAAGGGGATCACCACGGCGCGCTTCTTCGCGGCGTTGAGCGAGGTCAACATCGCGCGGCGGAAGCTCGCGCGCTTCTATGCCGATCATGATGTGTGGCTGTCACCGACCAATGCGCGCGTGTCGGAGCCGTGGGGCAAATACAATCTGAGCAAGCCCGGCGTCGATGCGTCGAACCTTGTCGAGCAGCTGTTCAAGGAGCCGTGCCAGTTCACGGTGCCGCATAACATCATGGGGACTCCGGCGCTGTCGCTGCCACTGGCCATGCATTCGACCGGCGTGCCGATCGGCGTGCAGCTCGCGGGCCGTCCGGCCGAGGAGCACGTACTGATTTCGCTGGGCGGCGCGCTGGAGAAGGCGATGCCATGGGCCAAGCGCGTGCCCCCGCTGCACGTGTCGAAGATGGGGTGACTCAACTCCGCGACGTGAGCGCTTCTGATGGCTCATCCAGCTCAGTAGGCGTTCTCGTTCTTCGCGATGAGCGCCAAGGGCGTCTTCAGCAGGATCTCGAGGTCGAACAGGACGGACCAGTTTTCGATGTAGAAGAGATCGAACTCGACGCGCTTCTGGATCTTCTCGTCGGTGTCGACTTCGCCGCGCCAGCCGTTGATCTGGGCCCAGCCGGTAATGCCGGGCTTGATGCGATGGCGGGCGAAGTAGCCGTCAACGACCTCATCGAAGAGGCGATCCTGCAATTTCCCCTGTGTGGCGTGAGGTCGTGGACCGACGAGCGATAGATTGCCCCGGACGACGACGTTGATGAGCTGGGGCAGCTCGTCGAGACTGGTTTTGCGGATGAGGCGGCCGACGCGCGTGACGCGCGGATCGTTCCTGGTCACGACCTTCGAGGCCGCCGGATCGGCCTGGTCATGGTACATCGACCGGAATTTGAACACGTCGATCCGCTCGTTGTTGAAGCCGAACCGCTTCTGGCGGAAGAGCACCGGCCCGGGACTGTCGAGCTTGATGGCGAGGGCGACCAACGCCATCACAGGCAGTGCGAGTATCAGCAGTATGCCGCCGACGATATTGTCGAACAGCCATTTCATCACGAGATCCCAGCCGGTGATCGGTGGCTTGAAGACATCGATCGTCGGCACGCGGCCGAGATAGGAGTAGGAGCCCTCGTGGAAGCGCAGCTTGCTGTTGTGGGCCGAAAGCCGGATGTCGACGGGCAGCACCCAAAGTTTTTTCAGCATCTGGAGAATGCGCGACTCCGCTGAAATGGGGAGCGCGAACACCACGAGATCGACGCGTGTACGGCGCGCGAACTCGACGATGTCGTTCACCTTTCCGAGCCGCGGGACACCGGCGCAGGATTCCATGATGCGGCTGTCGTGGCGGTCGTCGAACACGCCGAGCACGTCGATGTTCGAGCCGTGTTGCGCCTTGAGGGCCTCTATGAGCTGCGCGCCCGCTTCGTCGGCGCCGATCACGATGGTGCGGCGGTCGAGCCGGCCTTGCCGTGCCCATTGGCGGAGGAGCGCGTAGAGCGCCAGGCGCGAAGCCAATAGCGCCGCCAGGCCCGCAAAAAACAGAGATTCGAGCCAGCCGAGCGACACGGCGCCGCCGCGCGTGACGACGAAGGAGGCGCCGGTGAACATCAGGAGTGCCAGTGCCCAGGATGCGATGAGGCGGCCGACGCGCCAAGGGGGCGTGCGAAAGGTCTGAATCTCGTAGATGCCGGCGGCCTGGAAGCAGAGCATGGCCACGCCTGCCATCCCGAGGGACGACGCGAGCGGCTCCAAGGAGAAGCCGTCGGATGGCGTGGCGAACCGGAGGTGGAGTGCGGTGCCGATCGCAGCGAGCAGCAGACAGTCGATGATGCGCACCGCTCCCACGATCACGGCGGGGGAATAGGCGCGTCCGACTTTACGATTGGCGACGGCGAGTGCAGCAGGAGACAAGCGGCGACGGCGCTCGATCCGCGGACGGTCGGCGGGCGTCGCAGCAGTGTCGACAGTCGCGTGCGCGTCGATCGTTTTCAAGGGTACGCATCCATACTCGCGCAGGGTCGCAATACACGCCTGCCGCCATCATGGCTCGATGCGCACGTTAAGAAATATAGGCCAAGAAAAGATTACCTGGCCAAGCGCGACGCGCAGTCGTGGCGCGGAAGCGCTCCCGTGCTGGAAGCAAGGCGCCATTTTTTGGAGGCGTCGGTAAGAGAATTACTAATTTTCGAACGCACAATGATGGAACGGCTCAATGACTGTTCGTGGATCCATCCGTATCTCGCGGTGTCTGCCCTGGGACGGGCCGGGAGTGCGGCGTGTGCGCCAGGACAGCTGGATCGCCGCCTATTCTCCGATCATGGATCCCCATCCCTCGTTGCGACGGGCTTGGCGGCGCGCTGGAGAAGGCGATGCCTTGGGCCAAGCGCGTGCCCCCGCTGCACGTGTCGAAGGTAAAGTAATGCCGCGACAAGCTTATTTTTCTTTTGCGGCCTTGCGCGCCTGGGCTTCCCGTTTCAGCGGGCGGGAAATCGGGCAGACGGCTTGCGCGTAGCCGTTGAGCGTGTTGACGAGGCTCTCGCGCACAAGTTCATAGTGCACGAACTGGCCGCGCTTCTCCTTCGTGATCAGCCCTGCCGCCTCCAGCACTGAAAGGTGCTGCGAGACGGATGGTTTGGTCATGTCGAAGCGTGCGGCGATCTCGCCCGCTGTGAGGCTGCCAGCCGACAGATACGCGAGGATCTTGCGCCGTGCCGTCGAGGCGAGCGCCTCGAACACGCGCTGTACGTGGCGCGGTTCGTCGGCGATCTCCTCCGCGGCTCCAGCCTTGTCGTCCCTTCTGCTCATCTCAACCGTCCGTTAACCTCTTCTGCCGTTCCCCGGGCGACCCAGCGATGGTGATATAATTAGGTGCTTGCCTAATTAGCTTGATTTGGCCTACCTTGCAATTAGCTCATTGCCTAATTACCGAACGAACTGGAGAGGCTGATGACCGCTTTCGCTGCCGTCGCGCAAGAATTCGTTGAGCCGCACGCCCACGCCCTTTCGACCGATCGCATGATCGCCGACGACCTGAGCGATCCATGCGACGGCCGCGTCGTCTGGGTGCCGACGAAGTCGCTATGGACCGGCGGCATGACGGCGGTTGCCTTGATCGGTGCGCCGCTGACCTTTAGTTGGGATGCTTTTGCTCTGTTCTTTGTGGCGACGGCGATAACGATCTGCGCGGGCCATTCGGTCGGCATGCATCGCCTGTTGATCCACCGCTCGTTCGAAACGCCGCTCTGGCTCGAGCGGTTGCTCGTCTACCTCGGCACGCTCGTCGGCATGGCGGGACCCTTCGGCATGATCTACGCCCACGACATTCGCGATTGGGCGCAGCGGCAACCCAACTGTCACGACCTGCACGCGCACCGTGCCGGATTCTTCCGTGATGCCTGGTGGCAAATGCATTGCGCGGTGGCGCTTCGCCATCCGCCGCGCTTCGTGATCGAGGATCGCATCGCCAATGATCGCTTTTATCGCTTCGTCGAGGCGACATGGATGGCGCAGCAGTTGCCTTGGGCGATCCTGTTCTATGCGCTGGGTGGTTGGAGCTGGGTGGTCTGGGGCATCGCCGTGCGTGTGAGCGTGTCGCTGACCGGGCATTGGCTCGTCGGCCACTTTGCCCACAAGCGCGGTACGCAAGGATGGGCCGTCGATGGCGTGGCCGTGCAAGGCTACAACGTGCCTTATGCTGGTATTGTGACTTTCGGCGAAGCCTATCACGGCAATCACCACGCATTTCCAGGTTCCGCCAATCTCGCGCTCGACAAAGGTCAGGTCGATCTGGGCTGGTGGCTGATTCAGGGGCTAGCGTACATCGGCCTCGCGCGTCACATCGAGACGCAGGAGACCGTTGGAGAGCGGGAGGGGCTGCGCCGCGTTGGCAATGAAACAGTGAGCGTGAGTGGGTGCAACGCTGACGCTGAAACAGAAACCCCATCCCTCATTTTGAGAGGGATGGGGAATTGTGGCGTGCCGGCCATGAGGCCGAGGTCGTAGCGCGTATTACGCCGCCT
The DNA here is from genome assembly GCA_964557265.1 of uncultured Hyphomicrobium sp. GTDB lineage: Bacteria > Pseudomonadota > Alphaproteobacteria > Rhizobiales > Hyphomicrobiaceae. The sequence goes on along the minus strand of CAZKZT010000181.1, from coordinate 533 downwards.
TACGCTGCGCGGCGTCGACGAGCACGAGGTCGCCATTGCGGACGGTGAGCGAGACGATCTCGCCGTCCTTGACGCGGCCCGCGAGGATGGCCTCGGCGAGCGGATCCTGCACGAACTTCTGGATCACCCGCTTCAGCGGCCGCGCGCCGTAGGCCGGTTCGTAGCCGCGGTTGGCGAGCCACGTCCGCGCAGAATCGTCGAGATCGATCGTGATCTTGCGATCGGCGAGCAGCTTGGTCAGGCGCCCGAGCTGGATGTCGACGATCTTGCCCATCTGCTCGCGCTTCAGGCGATGGAACAGGATGATCTCGTCGATCCGGTTCAGGAACTCCGGCCGGAACTTCGTCTTCACTTCGGCGAGGACGTACTCGCGCACTTCATCGCTGTCCGAGCCATCCTTCTGCGCCACGAGATACTCGGCGCCGATGTTGGACGTCATGATGATCAGCGTGTTCTTGAAGTCCACGGTGCGGCCCTGACCGTCGGTCAGGCGGCCGTCGTCGAGCACCTGCAGGAGCACGTTGAACACGTCC
>CAZKZT010000180.1:0-7700 GCA_964557265.1 uncultured Hyphomicrobium sp. | reverse complement strand
TGCACGGCTGACCTAGCCAGACGAAACGGAAAGGGCCGCCCTCGGGTGGCCCTTTTGCTTTGTCCGAATTTTGCAGGAATGGGGACTTCGCAGACTTGCCGGTCGCAAAGAAAAACCCCTGTCCGGTTGGACAGGGGTTCGGGAAGCGGTCCGGCACGATGGCGTCACCACCTGCCGGATGTCGATGAACCGTCCTCTCAGGCCGCCTTGGCGAGATTGCGGAGCACGTACTGGAGGATGCCGCCGTTGCGGAAGTAGCTCATCTCATCCTCGGTATCGATGCGGCAGAGCGTGGGAACGTCCTTGGTCACGCCGTCCTCGTAGGTGACCTTGATGATCACCTGCTGGCGCGGCTTGAGATCCGACAGGCCAGGGATCGAAACCAGCTCCTTGCCGGTCAGGCCGATGTCCTGCCAGGAGAGCCCGTCCTCGAACACCAGCGGCAGGACACCCATGCCAACGAGGTTGGAGCGGTGGATACGCTCGAAGCTCTCGGCGATCACCGCCTTCACGCCCAGCAGCAGCGTGCCCTTCGCCGCCCAGTCGCGCGAAGACCCGGTGCCGTACTCTTTGCCGCCGAACACGACCAGCGGCACGCCCTCTTCCTTGTATTGCATGGCGACGTCGTAGATCGACGCCTCTTGGCCGTCGGGATAGTGGATCGAGTTGCCGCCCTCCTTGCCGCCTAGCATCATGTTTTTGATGCGGATGTTGGCGAAGGTACCGCGCATCATGATCTCATGATTGCCGCGGCGCGAGCCATAGGAGTTGAAATCGGCCGGGCGGACCTGGCGCTCGAGCAGATAGGTGCCGGCAGGACCGTCGCGCTTGATGGAACCGGCGGGCGAGATGTGGTCGGTGGTGATCGAGTCGCCGAAGAGGCCAAGAATGCGGGCATTCTCCACATCGACGACCGGCTTCGGCTCCATCGTGATCCCCTCGAAGTACGGAGGGTTCTGAACGTAGGTCGAAACCGAGTTCCAGCCGTAGGTGAGGCTCGCCCGCGCCTTGCCGAGCGCCTGCCACTTCTCGTCACCCTTGAAGACGTCGGCGTAGCGCGCGGCGAAGGTGTCCGGCGTCACGGTCGAGCGCACGATCGATGCGATCTCGGCAGAAGACGGCCAAATGTCGCGCAGGTAGACATCCTTTCCGTCCGGATCGGTGCCGATCGGCTCGGTCGTGAGATCCTTGTTCATCGTACCGGCGAGCGCATAGGCAACGACGAGGGGCGGTGACGCGAGGTAATTGGCTTTGACCTCGGCGTGGACGCGGCCTTCGAAGTTGCGGTTGCCCGACAGTACGGCGGCAGCCACGAGATTGCCGTCTGCGATCGCCTTCGAGACAGGCTCGGGAAGCGGTCCCGTATTGCCGATGCAAACCGTGCAGCCGTAGCCGGTGAGGTTGAAGCCCAGGGCGTCGAGTTCGTCCTGGAGGCCCGCCTTGGTCATGTAATCCGTGACGACCTGCGAGCCGGGTGCGAACGACGTCTTCACCCACGGCTTGACCGTGAGGCCCTTGGCGCGGGCATTGCGAGCGACGAGGCCGGCGGCAATCAGCACCGACGGGTTCGACGTATTCGTGCACGACGTGATGGCGGCGATCACCACATCGCCGTTTCCGATGCTGTTGCCGCTGTCGCCGACCGGGAATTTCGGGGCAAGAGTTGCGCCCTTGAGGATTTCCGGCAGCGACTTCGCGAAGCCCGCCTTGGCGTCCTTGAGGGTGACGCGGTCCTGCGGCCGCTTGGGACCGGCCATCGACGGCTCGACGGTCGAGATGTCGAGTTCGAGTACGTCGGTGAAGACCGGCTCGTGGCCCGGCTCGCGCCACATGCCCTGCGCCTTCGCGTAGGCTTCGACCAGAGCGACACGATCCTTGGTTCGGCCGGTCGCGGTCAGATACTTGATGGTGTCGGCGTCGGTCGGGAAGAAGCCGCAGGTGGCACCATACTCGGGTGCCATGTTGGCGATCGTCGCGCGGTCCTCGAGCGACAGGTGGTCGAGGCCATCACCGAAGAACTCGACGAATTTCTCGACGACGCCGCGCTTCCTGAGCATCTGCGTGCAGGTGAGCACCAGGTCTGTGGCCGTGATGCCTTCCTTCATCCGCCCCTTGAGGCGGAAGCCGATGACCTCGGGAATCACCATCGCGACCGGCTGGCCGAGCATGGCCGCTTCGGCCTCGATGCCGCCGACGCCCCAGCCAAGCACCGAGAGGCCGTTGATCATGGTGGTGTGGCTGTCGGTGCCGATGCAGGTATCCGGGAACGCCTGCGTGACGCCGCCGACGTCCTTGGTCCACACGGTCTGGCCGAGATACTCGAGGTTGACCTGATGGCAGATGCCGGTGCCGGGAGGCACGACGCGGAAGTTGTTGAAGGCCGAGCCACCCCACCGGAGGAACTCGTAGCGCTCCTTGTTGCGCTCATATTCGACGTCGACGTTCTTCTGGAAGGCGTCGGCCGAGCCGAAGAAGTCGACCATCACCGAATGGTCGATGACGAGGTCGACGGGCACCAACGGATTGATCTTGGAGGGGTCGCCGCCCATCGTCTGCATCGCGTCGCGCATCGCCGCGAGGTCGACGACGCAGGGGACTCCGGTGAAATCCTGGAGCAGAACGCGAGCGGGGCGATAGGCGATCTCGGCCTTCGAGGTCTTGGCGGTGAGCCACGCCACCATGGCCTTGATATCGGCGGCCTTCACCGAGCGGCCATCCTCATAGCGGAGCAGATTCTCGAGCAGGACCTTCAGCGAGAAGGGCAGCTGCGAGATCCCCGCGAGACCGTTCTTCTCGGCGTCGGGCAGGGAAAAGATCTCATACGATTTTGCGCCGACTTTCAAAGTCTTGCGGCACTTGAAACTATCAAGGGAGGTCGGAACGAGGGCCATGACGGGCACGTCTCCTGCAGCGATCCAGCAGTCGATCGAGGTTGTCGGGACCCGGGCACGTGAGTGCACGGCAAGCACCGTCCGAAAAGTATCGGCAGAATCGAACGGCGACCGGGCGTCTGGAAGCGTTATAAAGGGATGATGTTCCGTCGGCTAGATGCACGAAACGATCTTCGTTGCATGGATTTTCGTCGGCGGGTGCATGGCTGGAGGTGGTACAACGCTTCTCCACTCGGCAACAGCCGTGGCGCCGACGATAGTATATCCAAGCAACCTGGAGTGTTGCTCAGTCCGGCGCACTTTTGAACCTAAGGTTGATCGCGGCAATTTCGCACCTCATCCCGGATATGCACCCGTACTCGGCCTGGCAGTCGATGCAGACGGGACGAATCAACTATGTATCGATCAGCAATTTTGCGCATTCCGGGATATTTGAATGCAGTGCCGCCGGCGAGATTTGGATCCATGCATTTATCTGCTCGTCGAGCATCTCGACGCGGCATTGAATGCAGGTGACCACCTGACATCGCTGTCCATGGCTATCACCGAGCCGACGGCGCACATGGGGCCGCGCGGCCTGCGCCAGCGTGAAGCGCGGTTCGTCGCCTTCGTTAATCAGGTCCGCGCGCTCGAGGCGTCCCTCATTGCCCATATTCTGCAGGCGCGGCGCCGCGCTGCGGAGCTGCCGCGAAGCAGCGGCGCGTTGAAGCTGCTGCTCAACCCGTTCACCAGCGGCACGACGGTTCTCCTCGATGCGGTCGCCGAGTATGGCGATCCCGGCGCGATTGCGTTCAACAACGGTGCTGACCGTCTGGCCTATCTGCGTGCGCGCGGACTCGTCGCGGGTGACAGTGGCGCCCTGATGCCGGCGACCCGGATCGACATCACTGAGAACTTCCTGGTCGCGGCCCGCATAGAGCTCGGCCCGTTGCTCGATCTGGTTGAGGCGTTCCTGCGCGCGCTCAACACTGAATACGAGCTTTGGATCGAGACGGCAGACGAGATCGAGGACGCTTATCCGGTTTTGGAAGCGCCGGCTGCGAAGCCCGGCATCAGTCTCGGTGATCAGATCGCGAGTGCTCGCGCCGCGGTGAAGTCGGAGATCGATCCCGCAACGGGTGTGCGGCGGTCACTCATCGCCGCGTTGTCACAGCTCGAGCAGCGAAGGTAGCTTTTGTTTGCCGCGGGCGCGTACGCCTCCGGCTACACGCGCCGCGGTACTGCCTCGCCTGTTGGCGTATTCGCCTCGCGTCCTTCGGCCGCCACTGAATGAAAGCTCATAAAGACGGGTGAGTTCGGGAGACGTCTCTCCCGGGCGGGTGAGAGCGACAGCCCCCTCGCGCCCGCGGCGCGACGAGGTCACGCGCTCTTGACGCCGAGCTTGCTGTGCAGCTCCGCAAGCGTTGCCAGCGCATCGGCACCGGCGAAGATGAAGGCGCCCACGCCAGCGGCTGTGAGCGCCGCCTCGATCTCCTTCGGGCGCCCCGCGAGATAGACGTGCTCGGCGCCCGCGGCTTTGATCGCGCTGACGGCGGCGACACCGAAATCCGCGTAGGCGGGATCCGCGGCACATAGGCAGGCAATGGCGGCACCACTGGCTTTGAAGGCCGCCGCCGCATCCTCGGCGCTGGCGAGCGGCTCCGACTGGATCGCGGCGATCCCGCCCGCTGCGAGAAAATTGGCGATCCAGGTGGCGCGCGCACCGTAAGCGGCGAGGTCACCGAGGCAGGCGAGGAATACGGTCGGCTGCGCGCCGCTGCGCGCGGCGTGTGCGTCTGCCGCATCGCGCAGTGTCTCGAACGGTTCCGCGAGGCGTGCAACGGCGAGCGGCGCGACGCTGACGGCACCGCCCGATGCGCGCGGCGGCGCGTCTGGCCACGGTATCGTCTTGACGCCATCATCGCCGAGTTTTGGAAACGCCGATACGCCGGTCATTTCCTGGCGTCCGGTGGCAATCTTCTGGCGTCGCGCAGCAGCGATCTTGGCGATGTCGTCCTGCACTTTTCCGCTCGACAGCGCAGCAACCATGCCGCCCGCGGTTTCGATCTCCTGGAACAGCTTCCATGCAGCGGCGGCCAAATCCGCCGTCAGTGTCTCGATCGCGAAGCTGCCGCCGGCGGGATCGATCACGCGGCCGAGACCGCTCTCTTCCTGCAGGACAAGATGCGTGTTGCGCGACATGCGCCGCGCGAAACCATCGGGCCGGCCGAGTGCCCAGGTCAGCGGCAGCACCGTGATCGACTGCGCGCCGGCGATGGCGGCGGTGGCGCAGGCGATCGTCGTGCGCAACATGTTCACCCACGGATCGCGCTTGGCCATCATGCGTAGCGACGTTTCTGCTGTGAACGTCATACGCTCGACCGCGCCGCCTGCACCGCAGGCGTCCGCGATCTGCCACACGAGATGGCGCGCGGCGCGCAGCTTGGCGAGGCCGAGGATCTGGTCGGCATCGACCGCGAGATTGATGGCAATCTTGGGCAGCGCTTCGGCGGGCGGGATGCCGGCCGCTTCGAGCGCGCGCAGATAGGCGGCGAGTGTCGCCAATACGGCGGCGAGTTCCTGCGCCTCGCTGGCGCCGGCCGCGTGATAGGGATGGCCGTCGGCAACCAGTGCCGTCAAATGTGGTGCGCCGAGCGCGGTTTTTGTGAGGGCTGCGGCTTCGGCAAGTGCCGCTGCGGCAGGCTGGCTCAGGCTGCCTGTCAGCGCCAGCGTCCCGAGCGGATCGGCGTTGAAGGCGCCGAGGCGGGCGGCATCCTTGATGCCTGCCGCGCGCCACAGTGCGCCGAGGGCCGCAGCGGCCGCAGCGGTGGCCTCACCGGCCTGGAGCGCGACGGGGCAGACATCGAGCAGCACGTCGTTCAGGGCCGTGCCAAGCGTCACCGTGTCGGGGGCGAGGCCGAACTGCGCTGGTCCTGCGATCTGCAACTTGAGTGAGGTGACGCCACCCGCGAGATCTTCGAGGATGGCGGTGTTGGCTGCTGTCGGATCGGGTTCGGCATAGATCTGGCGAATATCCCAGGGCGGATTGCCGGATGCGGTCGACGTGCCGCGCAGAAAAGGGGCCGTGCCGGGCTGTTGGCCATTGCTGCCGGCGGGTGCCTCGGCGCGGGTGTAAACGGGCTGGATTCGCAGATCGTCCGCCGTCCGCGCAACCAACCGGCGCTCGAAATCGGCGCCTTTCAGCGCCTTCTCGACCAGTGCCAGCCACTGCGCCCGTTCAGGGGCGGAAAACCCCTCCATCATCGCCAGTTCGGTCATGCGTCTCGCGATCCCCGCGCCGTCCTTGTGAATGTCGTCTTCTTCCCTAGCGCGTTTGTTGCGTTGCGTTAATCCCTGGATTTGTGGCCGTAGGGGTAGGGTTACGGTCGAGGAAGCCCTCACGAGCGGTCATGACATTCGGCCCAGCGTGTGGTAGGCACCCGCAACTCATTATTTTGCGCCGCACCATTCGGCCCCCATCCGGACGCCTAGATGAACATTCGCAACATCGCCATCATCGCTCACGTCGACCATGGCAAAACGACCCTGGTCGATGCCCTCCTGAAACAATCCGGCGCCTTCCGCGAGAACCAGAAGGTCGCGGAAATGGTGATGGATTCCAACGATCAGGAGCGTGAGCGAGGGATCACGATTCTTGCCAAGAATACTTCCATCGTGTGGAACGGCACCCGGATCAACATCGTCGACACGCCAGGCCACGCCGATTTCGGCGGCGAGGTGGAGCGCATCCTGAACATGGTCGACGGCGCCGTGCTGCTGGTCGACGCCTCGGAAGGGCCGCTGCCGCAAACCAAATTCGTGGTGTCCAAAGCGCTGCGCCAGGGCATTCGCCCGATCGTGGTGATCAACAAGATCGATCGCCCGGACGAGCGCCACAACGACGTCCTCAATGAGATCTTCGACCTTTTCGCAGGTCTCGATGCGACCGACGAGCAGCTCGACTTCCCGGTTCTCTACGGTTCAGGCCGTGATGGCTGGATGGCCGTCGATCCGTCGGGCCCGAAAGAAGATCTGAAGCCGCTGTTCGAACTGATCTTGAAGCACGTCCCGCCGCCTGTCGCTGAAGAGGGGCCGTTCCGCCTGCTCGCGACGACGCTCGAAGCCGACGCCTACCTCGGCCGTATCCTGACGGGCCGCATTCTCTCGGGCACCATCAAGCCGAACCAGACGATCAAGGCGCTGTCGCGCGAAGGCAAGCTGATCGAGACGACGCGCGTGACAAAAGTGCTCGCGTTCCGCGGGCTCGAGCGCACTACGGTCGAGGTCGGTGAGGCCGGCGACATCGTCGCGATTGCCGGCGTTACGGATGCGACCGTTGCCGACACGCTCTGCGATCCGTCGATCGAGGTGGCACTGCCCGCGCAGCCGATCGATCCGCCGACGCTGACCATGACCTTCCGCATTAACGACGGTCCGTTCGCCGGGCAGGAAGGCGACAAGGTCCAGAGCCGCGTGATCCGCGACCGGCTGTTGAAGGAGACGGAGCGCAACGTCGCGATCAAGATCGTCGAGAATCCCGACAAGGATTCATTCGACGTCTCGGGGCGCGGCGAGTTGCAGTTGGGCGTGCTGATCGAAAACATGCGCCGCGAAGGCTTTGAGCTCACCGTGTCGCGTCCGCGCGTCGTCTACAACACGGACGAGGCGACGGGACAGCGCCTCGAGCCGATCGAGGAAGTGATCGTCGACGTCGACGAGCAGCATTCCGGCGTCGTCGTGCAGAAGCTGTCAGAGCGCAAGGGCGAACTCCAGGAGATGCGTCCGTCCGGCGGTGGCCGCACGCGTCTCGTGTTCTTCGTGCCGACGCGC
>CAZKZT010000179.1:0-7713 GCA_964557265.1 uncultured Hyphomicrobium sp. | reverse complement strand
GTCGTGGCGCTCGAGAACGGCACGCAGGGCTGGTTTCTCGCCGGTTACGAAGTCGCGCGCGGTGCGAAAAGCAAATACCCCGAGGCACCGGCGGATGGCGCCGCGCTTGCCGCGCGTCGCGAGCAGGCCGCAGGGCACGCGGCGAAGCACGGAGTCGAGGCGGTCTCCGGCGCCAAGGCTGCCCAATGGCTCGCCGATCCCGACCGCACGACCTATCTGCTCGACGTGCGCACCGCCGAGGAAGTGGCGGCGGCGCCGCTCGCGGGCTTCGAGCACGCACCGGGCGGCCAGCTCCAGCAGGCGACTGATCAATGGGTCGGCGTCAGGGGCGCGCGCCTCGTACTCGCGGATACAGACGGCATTCGAGCGCCGATGGTCGCGGCTTGGTTGCGTCAGCTCGGACATGAAGCATACGTGCTCGGTGCGACCGAGGGGGGCGAGGCGATCGCACGCGTACTTCCCGCCGATCGGACGCCGCGTGGCCCCGACGCACTGAAGGCGCGGATCAAAGAGCTGCGCGCGGTGACGCCGCAAGGGCTGTCGGCGCTGCTGTGGTCGGGCAGTGGGCGCGCGCTCGATCTGCGGTCGAGCCAAGCCTACCGTGACGGTCACATTCCCGGTTCGATCTGGGCGATTCGTCCGCGTCTCGCCGAAGCGCTGGGCGAGGACGCAGGTCCCGTGGTCCTGATCGCCGACAGTCCCGAGATCGCGGCCGCGGCCAGCATCGAACTCGCCGAATGCGGCTTCACCGATGTCTCGGTGCTGGCGGGTGGCGTCGACGCCTGGTGCGCCGATGGCCAGTCGCTCAACGTATCGCCCGATGTTCCGGCCGATCCCGAGCGGATCGATTTCATCTTTCACACCCATCAGCGCCATGACGGCAACGTGGAGGCCGCCCGCGCGTATCTCGCTTGGGAAGTCGATCTGGTCGGCCGGTTGGACGCTCAGGAGCGCGGTGTTTTCCGGATTTCGGCGCACTGATCGGCGATCTCTCGCATAAGGCGCTTGCAATCGGCGGCCGGGGGCGCCACTTGTGCCGCGTTCACCCGTGTGCTGAATTGTCCCAAACGGCTTTCCCTTGGCCGCAGAGGGCTCTCGGCGCGGGGGAGCGAGGCCAGGAGTACCGTAGATGCGCTACGACGAATCGGATCGGGAAAGCAGCAACGTCGAGGATCGGCGTAGCCAAGGCAGGGGCGGCTTCAGCTTCCCCGGCGGTGGCCGCGGAATCCAGATCCCCATGGGCGGCGGGCGCGGTGGTTTCAGCATCACGACGCTGTTGATCATCGGCGCGATCATGCTGCTGTTCGGGCTCAATCCGCTCGACCTTCTTCGCGGTGGCACCGGCGGCTTCAATTTGCCCGATCTTCCGCAGAACCAGCGGATCGATCGTCAACCAGGCAACAATCCGTTCGAGCTGCCGGGGCGTGGCAGCGCACCGCAGGCGTCCGCGGATGAGAAGGCCGCGGCGCAGTTCGTCGGTCGTGTGCTCGCCGATACCGAGGACGTGTGGCAGCGCATCTTCGCGTCGTTTGGGCGCAAGTATCAGGAACCGCGCCTCGTCATGTTCAGAGGTGCTACGAACTCCGCCTGCGGGCAGGGCATTGCGCAGATGGGCCCGTTCTATTGCCCGCTCGACAGCAAGGTCTACATCGACCTCTCATTCTTCAACGAGTTGAGCCGGCGGTTCGGCGCGCCAGGCGATTTCGCGCAGGCTTACGTTATTTCGCATGAGGTCGGCCATCACGTTCAGAACCTGCTCGGCATCGCCGAGAAAGTTCAGGCGGCGAAACAGCGGATGTCGGAGCGCGATGCCAACGCGCTGCAGGTCCGCATGGAGCTGCAGGCGGATTGCTTCGCCGGTGTGTGGGCCTCGCTCGCGCACCAGCTCAAGAACCGTCTGGAGCCGGGCGACGTCGAGGAGGGCCTCCGGGCTGCGGCCGCGATCGGTGACGACATGATCCAGAAGAAGACACAGGGTCGCGTCGTGCCGGAGGCATTCACGCATGGATCGTCCGAGCAGCGGGTGCGGTGGTTCCGGCGCGGCCTCGAATCCGGCCAGATCCAGCAGTGCGATACGTTCAATGCGCCTACGCTCTGACATTGACGATGTTTCGATTGCGGACGGGCGCCTTCGTGGCGCCCGTTTCTGTTAGCCCTGTCCGCGCCCGGCGTTGCGGTGGCGCCGGCAAGGGACTATGACCCGGTGCCATGCAGACATCTCGCCCCACTTCCGGGACATCGGCCACGCCGGCTTCGGCGACGGGCCTGTCTCTCGTCGTAAGCGACGGGTTCGAGGACTATCGCCTGATCGACAGCGGCAACGGCCGCAAGCTCGAGCGGTTCGGCAAGATCGTGGTCGATCGGCCGGAGCCGCAGGCGCTGTGGCGGCCGCTCGCTGCCCCCTCGGTATGGGAGGGCGCGCACGCGACTTTCTCCGGTGATGAGGACGCTGAAAGTGGCCGCTGGCGCGTGGCGAAACCGGTGCCGGAGAGCTGGCCGGTCCGGCTGGGTGATGGTGTCACCGTCACGTGCAAGCTGAGCGCGTTTCGCCATCTCGGCCTCTTTCCCGAGCAGATGCCGCACTGGCAATGGATGCTTGCGGCACTGAAAGCGCAGAAGGGCAGTGACGCGCCACGCCCGCGCGTGCTCAATCTTTTCGCCTACACCGGAGCGGCGTCCCTGATCGCGGCGCGCGCCGGCGCCGAAGTCACGCACGTCGACGCGTCGAAGAAGGCGATCGCGTGGGCGAAGGAGAACCAAGCGGCGTCCAAGCTCACCGATGCGCCGGTCCGCTGGATGCTCGATGATGCGCGGAAGTTCATCCAGCGCGAGGTGCGCCGCAATCGCCGCTATGACGTCATCCTGATCGATCCGCCGAAGTTCGGCCGCGGCCCCAATAACGAGACGTGGGACATCTTCGAGCATCTGCCCGAGCTGCTGCGCGCCAGCGCGGAGCTTGTCGCCGGGCCGAAAAGCGCCGTCGTGCTTACGGCGTATGCGATCCGGGCGTCGGCGTTGATGCTCGATCAGCTCAGCCGCGAGGTGCTCGCTGGCAAGGGCGGGCGCTTCGAAAGCGGCGAGCTGGCTCTGCGTGAGCAGGACGGCGGGCGTGCGGTGCCGACCTCGTTGTTCACGCGCTGGAGCGGCGATGACCTCGCGATCTGATCACCCATCGCACACGAGCGCTGGCGGCGCGCGCGCCATCACAAGTCTCGCCAACGATCGCGTAAAGCTGATCCGCTCGCTCGAAATGCGCAAGGCGCGCCGCGAGACGGGCCTATTCGTCGCCGAAGGCGCATCGGTGCTGATCACCGCACGTGAGCAGGGCTGGACGCCGCGCATTCTGGTGCATGGCGCGGAGGCGCGCGACAGCAGGATTCATCGCGACCTGATCGACTGGGCGCTTGGCGTCGGCGCGGAAGTTCTCGAAGTCACGCAGGCCATCCTCGAGAAGCTCGCCGCGAAAGAAAACCCGCAGAATGTGATGGGCGTGTTCGAACAGCGCTGGGCCGCTCTACCGGAGCCTATCGCGCTTGATGCGGGCGCATTGTGGGTGGTGCTCGATGAAATCCGCGATCCGGGCAATCTCGGCACCATCATGCGCACTGTTGACGCCGTTGGCGCGGCCGGTGTGATTCTGGCCGGCAACTGCTGCGACCCTTACCAGCGCGAAGCGGTGCGGGCGACCATGGGATCGCTATTCGCGGTGCCCATCGTCAAGGTCGAGCGAGCGGCATTCGTCGAATGGGCGGCGCACTGGCCGGGCGATCGCATCGGTACGCATCTCGACGCGACGGCTGATTTCCGGGACGGCGGCTATGTTGGCCCGACGCTGCTCGTGATGGGCCGCGAGGGGCCTGGGCTGTCCGACGAAGTCGGCGCGGTGTGCAACCGTCTCGTGAAGATCCCGATGGCAGGTCAGCTCGACTCGCTCAATCTCGCCGTCGCGACAGCGCTGATGCTCTACGAGATCCGGCGGCCGCTGCTGAAGCTGTGAGCGGTTCGCGTTGCGCCTCAGTCGCGGCCGGGGTCGTAAGGGTGGTTCTTCTTCCATTCCGTCATGAAGTACGAGAGCGTCTCGTCGATCGTCTCTGGCATCACGATGCGGATGGTCACGAGCTGATCGCCCGTGCTGCCGTCGCTCGCGCTGCGCACGCCCTTGCCCTTGAGGCGGAAGATGCGGCCGGAGCTGGTGCCTTTCGGAATCTGCAGGGCCACACGGCCCGAGACTGTCGCGACCTCGATCTTCCCGCCGAGCACCGCTTCGTCGATCGTGATCGGCACTTCGAGCAGGATGTCGTTGCCGAGGCGCTTGAACTTCGGATGCGGCCGCACGTGGATCTCGACCAGCGCGTCGCCCTGGTCCCCGCCGCGCAAACCCGGTGTGCCCTTACCCTTGAGACGCAGGATCTGGCCGTCCGAAACGCCTTCCGGAACATTGAGATCGAGGACACCGCCTTCCGGCATCGTGACGCGTTTCCTTGCGCCACCGACCGCCTCGAGGAAATCGATCTCCAGCGTATAGCGCACATCCTGGCCGCGCAGGCTGAAGCCCGAGCCTCCACGCGTGCCACGGCCGAACAGGTCCGAGAAGATGTCACCGACGCCTGAGCCGGACTCGCGTCCGGCGCCTGCGCCGTAGCCGCCGGCCCAGCTCGCGCCACCGCCGGCGCCATTGCGGGCGTAGGTGCGTACGGGATCGCCCTGGTCGTCGATCTCGCCGTCGTCGTAGCGCTGGCGCTTGGCCGCGTCACCGAGGATGTCGTAGGCGGCAGTCACCTTCTTGAAGCGCTCGCTCGCGACGGGATCGTCGGGGCGCACGTCAGGGTGCAGCTCCTTGGCGAGCTTGCGGTAGGCACGGCGGATATCGTCGTCCCGCGCGCCTCTGGCGACACCCAGGACCTTGTAGAGGTCTTCAGCCATAGGGTCCGCGCTTCAGTCCGATTCTGTCCGGAAGAATTTACAAGTTGCCGCGCTGGAAACTGGTGCTTTCAGCGCGAAAGTCAACCGCTCCCCATCTCGCGACAAAGAGCACGATTCGAGCCTCGGATGGGACCGCCGCACCAGTCCTATCAGGTGGAAACGTCTGAGTAGGACCCGATTTCGGCAACTTCGCGCCATTTTTGATGAACGCCAGAGATTTAGATGGGGATCATGAGGGCCTGACGGAGCCGCCACCCGGTACTATCAGGCAGTATACCGAATTTCAGACTTGTGGTCGACCAATTCCGCCAGGACATCGAACCGCCGCCGCAGCCGCTCGCCATCGAGATCGCGATGTGAGGGCGGCAGGGTGAGGACGAGCTTGCCTTCTTCATAATGCAGCGGCGTCTCGTCGATGATCCGTGGCATTCCGATCGACAGCATATGGGCGGTGCGGATCGCGGCGCCAAGGATTCGGGCCCGTTTCAGGGTGCGCCGCGAGACCAGCGCCTTGAGCGCGACCGGCAGCTCATCCTCCTGCCCGGACACCCTCCCGGTGCCGACGTGCCGGAAATACACCGTGAGCGCGAGGAAGATGCGGCCCTCGTGGTCGATGCCGCCAAGCGCGGCATGGGCGATCACGTTGAGGCTCTGCTCGCCGCGGTAGTCTGGATGTGACCGCCAGCCGATGTCGGAGATCAGGCAGGCTGCGTGCCTGAGGCGCCGATCCTCCGGCGTCTCCTGGGGGCCGCGGCCTTCGAAAAGGGTATCTGTCCAGGTACAGAGCTCGAAAGCGTGGTCGAGCGAGCGCGAATGGAGACGCGCGTGATCCTCGCAGAAGGCGAGCAGCGGATCGTGCCGACGCTCGTTTTGCGACAGCAGACTGAAGACGAGCCCTTCGCGGACGCCGAATACCGAGAACGTCACATCCTTCGGCTTCATACGCCGCAGCAGGCGCTCGAGCACCAGCGCGCCGTAGGGCAGAACCTCGCGTCGTGCGCGCGCGATGCCCTCGATGCCGCGCACATCCGAGAGTTTCTTCGCGCGGCGAATGCTTTCGCAGAAGTCGATGCATTCGCGCAGGGGGATGGCGTAGCCCTGCATCACCCTCAGCGGATACTTGCGCTGGTCCATATGCAGCTTGGCCAGCGAGCGCCAGGTGCCGCCGACGGCGTAGAACGTCCGCCCTTCACCCGCGTTCAGCCATGCGACGTCGCCGAGGCTCGAATCGATGAGTTCGATCGCACGCTCGAGCTTGCCGCCGGATGTATCGATCAGGCGCAGGCCGCCGAGCGGAAGTGTCGTTGTCGCAGTCTGGTCCGAACCGGTGATGTCGATCAGTTCCAGGCTGCCGCCGCCAAGGTCGCCTGCGATGCCATCGGCGTGCGGGAAGCCCATCAGGATGCCGCTGGCCGCAAGTTCCGCTTCGCGCGCGCCGGACAGTACGACGATCTTGCAGCCGATGGCCTGCTCACCGCGCGCGATGAACTCGGGCCCGTTCGAGGCTTCGCGTACGGCCGCAGTCGCGATCACGCGCACATTCTTGACGCCGAGCACGCGGTTGATGGCGCGAAACCGCCGCAGCGCCTCGATGGCGCGCTCGACGGCGTCGGCGTCGAGCTGGCCGGTTGAGGCGACGGTGCGGCCGAGGCCGCACAACACCTTCTCGTTGAACAGCGGTGTCGGGCTCCGCACGGCGCCTTCATAGACGACGAGGCGCACGGAGTTGGAGCCGATGTCGACCACGCCGATGGGCTCGAGGTCGCTGAACCGTCCTAGGGGCTCTGCTCTGCCGTCAGCGAGCGTCACGTGGCGTGTTCTCTCCGGTGTCTTCCAACTCGACGCGGCGCGGCGAGTCGCCCTTGAGGGACTGGCCGCGTCCCGACAGGCTTGGATTGAACATGAAATACTCATGCGCGTTGAAGGGCTTCGCGCCGGGCTCCGGCGCAATGCGTTGACTTGACCCATCAGGCTGCACGACCCAGCTCTGCTGGTTGTCCTTCAGGTTGGCGCTCATGATCTGATCGAGAATCTGAGCGTGCACCGTTGGATTCGTGATGGCTACCATGGCTTCCACGCGCCGATCCAGATTGCGCGGCATCATGTCCGCGGAACTGATGTAAACGATCGCGTCAGGATGCGGAAGTTCGTGTCCATTGCCGAAGCAGTAGATGCGCCCGTGCTCGAGGAAGCGGCCGATGATGCTCTTGACCCGAATGTTCTCTGACATACCAGGGACGCCGGGCCTCAGGCAGCAGATGCCCCGCACGATCAGGTCGATCTCGACGCCCGCGTTGGATGCGTCATAGAGCGCCTCGATCACGCGGGTGTCGACGAGCGCGTTCATCTTCATCCAGATCGCAGCCGGACGGCCGGCCCGCGCATGATCGGCCTCGTCGCTGATGCTCTTGAGGATGCGTTCGCGGATGCCGTTGGGACTTGCCGCCATCACTTCGAGTTCGGCCGGCTCGGCATAGCCGGTGACGAAATTGAGGATCCGCGTGACGTCGCGCGCGATCGCGGCATCGGCAGTGAAGAACGAGAGGTCGGTGTACACGCGCGCGGTCTGCGGGTGGTAGTTGCCCGTCCCGATATGGCAGTACGAAACGAGCTCGGAGCCCTCGCGGCGCACGATCAGGCCGAGCTTGGCGTGTGTCTTGAGCTCGATGAAGCCATAGACGACGTGGACGCCTGCACTTTCGAGATCACGCGCCCAGCGGATGTTGGCGGCCTCGTCGAAGCGCGCCTTCAGCTCGACCACGGCTGTCACGGACTTGCCCATCTCCGCCG
>CAZKZT010000178.1:3340-7734 GCA_964557265.1 uncultured Hyphomicrobium sp. | reverse complement strand
ACGGAACGCTGCGTCCCCTCGATGACGTCTCCCGTCACGCGATGACGGATGCGGAGCGCTACGTGCACCTGCACCACATTGCAGCATTCATTGATGATAGTCGGCTCATAAGAGAGATAATCGAACTCGGCCAGAACGTCATAGGCGAGCGCTCGCACGCATTCGATACCGCGGTAGGTGCCCGCGAATGGCTCGGCGTCGGGTCCGTTGTGCAGCGTATAGACGATCTCATCGTGAAGATGGCCGAGCGCCGACTCCACGTCTTGCACGCGCCAGCAGGCAAGGAAGGAGGCGATGACGGCCTTGCTCTTCATTGACTGCCCATCCCCATCATTGCTGCCGCGCTGCAGCAAGACACTGAACCTGTCGCATCAAACGCACCAAGGACGGCGCCTGATCGACGGCATCGAACCGCATTCCATCGTGAAGGCTAATGAACCCCGGCGCGGCGTTCTGTGCGCCCAGCGCGCGCAAATCGCGGCGACAACTTCCCGTTGCCCATGTGCCGACACCAACTGCAATGAATTGCAAAACGTACACCGCTTCATGCCGTCTGCAACCGCTTTAGTCCAGACCTGATCTGTGTTGGTCGATTGGTCGCACACGACCGCCGCAACGCGAACGGACGAGTGCCTGATATCCGCCATCTGAGCATCGGCGGTTGATGCCGATGCTGAGTTTATCTCGTCCCACACGCGCGCCTCATCATTATAGGATCGGAATGTGCGGCGCCGCTTTGCGCGGCAACAAACCGGCGAGGCGCGGATCGGGATAACTTTCGACGCCGCGCGCGTAGGGCACGAATCCGGAGCGGATGTAAAAACCGAGCGCGTCTGGATGGTCGTTCGTGCACGTGTGTACCCAGAAGCGGGAAATACGCGGCGCGCGCGACCACGCACGCTCGATCGCACGGTTCATGAGAAAGCGGCCAGCGCCGATGCCGATCGCCTCCGGCACGATGCCGAAGAACGAGAGTTCGCACGCCTCCGGCTTGCGAAAATCCAGCTCGAGCAGCCCGATGGCATCCGCACCGATCGTGAGATCGTAGATCTCCACATCGTCATGCGCGATGATAGCCGCCAGCGCGGCATCGTCGAGGCGCAGGCGCGACGCCCACAACCACGGTTCGCCGACACGGCGAAACCGGTCGCGGAACCCGGCGCCATCGGGGCGCACCCGCTGCACGGCCATCCCCCCAGCCGCGGGCTCGACGCGCAACGGCGGCGGCGCGGTCATCTCGAGATACGTCACGACTTCGGCGACCCATCCCGCAGGCAGCATCTCGAGGCGCAGCGTCGCTGGCCCGCTGTCTGCAACACCGTCGGTCCCCATACTCCGCCCCTCTCTTCTGGTACCCGGCCACGCCGTCATCGGCACCGAGCACAAGCGGCTCGCATCTGAGATCGTCGCATTCTTCGAGGATCGCGGGAGCCACGGCGCGTAGATCTTCGTAGGTCTTCCACGCCTTGCATCTCGCCACCGGACGGCAGCGCATCATTGGCAACATGCAGCGCGAAAATCACATTGTCCGAGGTCGTCGCGAGCGTCATGTCGATATCTCGGGCGCGCCACGCCTTCAAGAAATCATCGACCACTTCCGCGGCAACCATCGTACGCTCTCACACGCTGCGGATCGCTGAGCACCGCGCACAATGTGCTCGGACGCCGTCACGGCTTATCGCAGGCTTCCCTGTCGGACACTGCCTCTGCCGATGTCGGTTGTGTCGCCGATCGCGGCGGCTGATGCGCGCCCGCAGGCACACTCGGACGACGTGACGGGATCGCGGGCGGCGCCACCACATCGTTCTTGGCCTCGCGATGCCGCGTCAGCCGCATGAACGATTCGACGAGCCCCCGGTCGAGATACTCCTCGCAACGCACGATCAGACCATCCTTGACGGTGAAGATCGTGCGCATCGATCCTTCGAGAGTCGCAGCCGTGCGGCGGTGGTGATAGCGAAACTGCGTCTGAACGCGAACGACATCACCGTCGGCACCGACGATCACCGGCTCGTACTTCAGATAATCGAACTCCGCGATCATACCGTAGAACGCGACCTTCATGGCCTCCTTGCCGTAGGTGACGCCGGCATAGGGGGCCAGATCCTCATCGAAGTGCAACGCATAGACGACGTCGTCCGCGACACGCTCGAACGTGGTCTCCACATCCTGCGTACCCCATACGTTGAGCGTTTCCGCAATCAGCTCACGCGGATCCATTTCCTGCTCCTAACGCGGATTAATACTCTCTGAGCGTATAATGATTACCGGATTTGTCAAAATCGCGAAGGCGCGCCTGAAAAAGGGCACACTTTGACGACGCCGGATGATGCGATATCACCCATCGAACGGTCATTCGGATCAAGCCAGAACACCAGGAGCGACGTGATGGATCTCGGGATCAAGGGCAGGACGGCGATCGTCTGCGCAGCCTCGAAAGGGCTCGGCAAAGGCGCCGCACTGGCCCTGGCCCAGGAAGGCGTGAACCTCTTCATCACGGCGCGGACCAAGGCCGAGATCGAGGCGGCGGCCGAAGAAATCGCCCGGGCGACCGGCGTGAGGGTGACGGCGGTTGCCGGCGACATCACCACCGACGAAGGGCGCAGCCAAGTGCTCGCCGCGTGCCCGAACCCGGATATCCTGATCACCAACGCAGGCGGGCCGCCGGCTGGCGATTTCAAGGACTTCTCGCTCGACGATTGGCGCCAGGCCGTGGAGTGGAGCATGATCACCCCGATCGCGCTGATCAAGGCGACCGTCTACGGCATGATGGACCGCGGCTTCGGCCGCATCGTCAACATCACGTCGCAGTCGGTGCGGGCGCCGATCGCCTCGCTGGAGCTGTCGAATGGGGCCCGCACAGGGTTGACCGGCGCCATCGCGATCATCGCGCGCAAATCGGTGCGCCGGAACGTCACGATCAACAACATCCTGCCCGGCCCGTTCGAGACCGACCGCCTGCGCAATACGAGCGCCGGCATGGCCAAGGTCAAAGGTGTCTCTGTTGATCAGATCAACGAGGAACGCAAGCAGGCGATCCCCGCCGGCCGCTTCGGCAATACGGCCGAGTTCGGCGCCGCGACCGCGTTCCTATGCTCGGCGCACGCGGGCTTCATCACCGGCCAGAACCTGCTGATGGACGGCGGCATCTATCCTGGATCGATGTAGGCGCGGCGATCCGGCCCTGGCAACGCGGATCGTCCCGATTGCGCGTGCTGGGCTAATTGCCGCCGACCTCCGAGCCGCCGACACGGCAGTCCCTCAAAATCTCGGGTTTGAACGCGACGCCGTGCCCTGGCGCCTCGCCCGGCGTCAGCACGCCGTCGACGGGTATGGCCGGATTGATCCAGAGATCGTCGTTCCAATCCATGTATTCGAGGTAGTTGGCATTCGGGATCGAGCACATCAGGTGCACGAGCAGCTCGTGGAAGAGGTGCGGGGCGAGCTGAATGCCCCAGGTGTCGGCAATCGCCGCAATCTTGCGCAGCTCCGTGAGGCCGCCCCGCATCGGATCAGGCTGCAGGATCGGCGATGATGGCGTGGTGAAAAACGGCCGCAGATCGTAGCGCGTGAAATGGCTCTCGCCACCGACAACCCTGGTCTTCAAGGCCGCCGCGACACGCTGATAGCCCGCAAAATCCTCGCAGACGACCGGCTCCTCGAGCCAGTAGGGATCGATGTCGTCGATGTGGCGGCCGGCCTGGATTGCGGTATCCGCGGTCCAGCCCATGTTGACGTCGATCATGATCTCGATGTCGGGGCCGAGCGCGTCGCGCATCGCATGGACGTTGCGCACGTCCTCGCGCCATGGCCGCATGTGCGCGACCTGCATCTTGATGGCCTTGAGCCCCATTCCGGTGAAATGCCTGGCGCGCTCGATCATGCCGTCGCGGCCAAGCCCGCGCCAGCAGCCCGACCCGTAGGCGGGCACCGACGGCCGCGCGTTGCCCCACAACCGATGGAGCGGCAGCCCTGCCCGCTTACCGACAATGTCCCACAGCGCGATGTCGATCGCCGACAGCGCAAACGTCGCGATGCCGCCACGCCCGACCCAGTAGGTGCTCTTCCACAACGCCTGCCAGATGCCTTCGACCTCGGTCGCATCGCGGCCGATGATCTTGGGCGCGACCATCTCCTCGATGCACGCCGCGATCGTTGCCGAACCGCCACCGAGGATGTGCAGATAGCCGAGCCCGGAGAGCCCGCCTTTCGTCGCGACCTCGACGACCACATATTCACGCGGCCCCGGCATCACGATTCCGGCGGCAGGAGGCGCACCGTTCCAGGGAACGCGCAGCAGCGTCGTCTTCACGTGGACGATCGTCGTATCGGACATCACGGCCTCCCCAAGCGCACGTCAGCGGACAGCCGGCGCGCGCCGGCTGCCGCCGTCG
>CAZKZT010000178.1:0-3330 GCA_964557265.1 uncultured Hyphomicrobium sp. | reverse complement strand
TCTGCTGCTGCGTCCCGAGGCCCTCGATCGAGAGCTTCATCACGTCGCCGGCCTTGAGGAAGACGGGCGGCTTGAGGCCCGCGCCGACCCCCGGAGGCGTGCCCGTCGTGACGACGTCGCCCGGCTCCAGCACCATGAACTGCGAAACGTAGTGCAGGATGAAATCGCAGTTGAAGATCATCGTGGCCGTCGAGCCCTTCTGCAGGGTCTTGCCGTTCACATCGAGCGACATCGGCAGGCTGTTGACGTCCTTGATCTCGTCGCGCGTCACGAGCCAGGGGCCGAGCGGGCCGAATGTCTCGGCACTCTTGCCCTTCATCCACTGGCCGCCACGCTCGAGCTGGAAGTGGCGTTCGGAGATGTCGTTGCAGATCGTGTAGCCGGCGATGTAGCTCGATGCATCCGCGAGATCGACGTAGCGCGCGCGCTTGCCGACGACGAAGGCGATCTCGAGCTCCCAGTCGAGCTTCAGCGAGCCGCGCGGGATCATCACGTCATCGTTGGGGCCGACGATGCTGTTCGCGAGCTTATAGAAAATGATCGGCTCTTCGGGAATCGGCAGGCCGACTTCCTTCGCATGATCCGAGTAGTTCAGACCGATGGCGACGAAGTTGCGTACGTCGCCGACCGGCGCACCGAGGCGGACGCCAGCCGGCGCCGCAGGAAGCGAGGCTGGATCGAGCGCGCGCAATTTGGCGAGGCTCGCATCGTTCAGCGTGCTGCCGTCGATGTCTTTCACATGAGCCGACAGATCCCGGATCGTACCGTCAGGACCGACGAGACCGGGTTTCTCGGCGCCGGGCGCACCGAAGCGAACGAGCTTCATGGGGCTTCACTCCTTTCAGGGATTTTCTTGAAGGCCCTATGCGTAGGGCGGCATGAGGGGTCTGTCCAGAGCCATTGCCTCCCGCGGGCAAGCCTGTCAGATGTCGCTGGAGGACACCCCACCGCGAGGAGACAAAATCATGAAGAACCCATTCGATCTCAAAGGGCAGGTCGCGCTGATCACCGGCTCGAGCCGCGGCATCGGCCGATCGATTGCCGAGATCATGGCCGCGATGGGCGCCAAGGTCGTGATCTCCAGCCGCAAGGCCGACGCGTGCGAAGAGGTTGCCGCGGCAATCCGCAAGGACGGCGGCGAGGCGCACGTCATCCCTTGCAACATCGGCCGCAAGGAAGAGGTCGAAGCTCTCGTAAGGGGCACGATCGCCAAGTACGGCAAGATCGACGCGCTCGTCTGCAACGCCGCCGTGAACCCCTACTACGGGCCGCTCTCCGGCATCTCGGACGACCAGTTCGACAAGATCATGGACACCAACATCCGCTCGAACCTGTGGCTCGCCAACCTCGCGATCCCCGGCATGGCCGAGCGCGGCGGCGGCACCGTCACCATCGTATCCTCGATCGGCGGCATCCGCGGCTCCAGCATCCTCGGCGCCTACGGAATCTCCAAGGCCGCCGATTTTGCCCTCGCCCGCGCCCTTGCCGTCGAATGGGGCCCGAAGAACGTGCGCATCAACTGCATCGCGCCCGGCCTCGTGAAGACGGACTTCGCCAAGGCGCTGTGGGAGGATGAGGCGAACCTCGAGAAGCGGCTCGTGACGACACCGCTGCGGCGCATCGGTGAGCCGGAGGACATCGGCGGCGTGGCCGCGTTCCTGGCGTCTCCCGCCGGCGCCTTCATCACCGGCCAGGTGATCGTCGCCGACGGCGGCGTGACAATCGGTTCGTAAAAAGCGAACACAAGGCGCGGAGGGCGCATCGCGCTGTTGAGTCACACCGAACTCAGCGCATAGCGATATGCCCTCCGCGGGTGCTTAGCCGTCTTCAATTCACGGCCTCCGCTGGCTAAGGCATGGGTGCGCATGGCTCTTATGGTGGAGCGATGCCACTGCCGCACGGCTGCGCAAGTTCCTGCTTCCGCTGAGGAAGCGGCTCGAAGCGCCGTGCGCCTATCGGAGGATGGAATGAGACTACGTGGTGTTTTCACGCGGGTTCTGGCTGCTGCCGCCGTCATCGGCGCTGCGACCGGCGCCCTGGCCCAGAGCTACCCGACCAAGCCGATCACCTTCATCGTGCCGTGGCCGGCCGGCGGTTCGGCTGACATTTCGCTGCGCGCCATTGCGGAAGCCGCATCCAAGCATCTCGGGCAGCCGATCATCGTCGACAACAAGGCTGGCGCATCGGGAACGCTCGGCCCCGCGGCCATGGCCGCCACGGCCAAGCCCGACGGCTACACCGTCGCGCAGATGCCCGTCACGGTGATGCGTCTGCCGCTGATGCAGAAGGTGAGCTTCGATGCCGAGAAGGACTTCTCGTACATCGTACACCTCTCGGGCTACACGTTCGGCATCACGACGAAAGCCGACAGCCAGTTCAAGACGTGGCAGGACGTGATCGACTTCGCCAAGGCGAATCCGGGCAAGGTGACGTACGGCACGCCGGGCGCCGGCAGCTCGCTGCACATCGGCATGGAGCAGATCGCGCTCGCCTCGGGGATCAAGCTGACGCAGGTTCCGTTCAGAGGTGCCGCGGAGTCGAACGCCGCGGTCCTGGGTGGCCACACGATGCTGCAGGCCGATTCAACGGGTTGGAAGGCGCTCGTCGATGCCGGACAGCTCCGCCTGCTCGCGATCTGGACGGCCGAGCGCAGCAAGAACTGGCCCAGCGCGCCGACGCTCAAGGAGCTGGGCTATCCCTTCGTGTTCGATAGCCCGTTCGGCCTCGCCGGTCCAAAGGGCATGGATCCGAAGATCATCGCGATCCTGCACGACGCCTTCAAGAAGGCGCTCGAGGAGAAGTCGGTGATCGACACACTGGCGCGCTACGACATGACGCCGCGCTACATGAACACCGCCGACTACAACAAGTTCGTGCGCGACATCATCGCGCAGGAGAAGGCTGCTCTCGAGAAGATCGGCCTCGCGAAGAAGTAACGGACGACAGGGCGCCGCCGCACGCAATCGCACCGCGGCGGCGCCTTTCATATTCTATTTTTTTCTTTGTGGCCCGTGCCCTATCGGCATGTATGCCGGCTGACCTTTCCCGCGGCATAGCGACCGCTTCCCGCTGAGGTCGCGCAGCACGGCCCGTCGCGCTGACTATCAACGGTCGTCGACAAGCTCGCGGCAACAGCGAGCAGCGCTGTCAGCCGCCATGGGCCGCCACGTCGATTTTTTCGTCGGCGGAACCTCGCTCAATCCCTCGTGGCCGGCGGAAAAATGCGTGCACTCATGATCTGGCCCCGCGAACGCTCCGAGGCGTGGCCGGACGTACCGACGCTGAAGGATCTCGGATATCCCTGGGTGTTCGACAGCCCATTCGGCATCG
>CAZKZT010000177.1:0-7735 GCA_964557265.1 uncultured Hyphomicrobium sp. | reverse complement strand
CCCGGCGACAAGGACGGCAAGGGCGGGATCTATAACTTCGTGACCAAGCGCGGCGACTGCCGGGGCAACAACTCGAAGATTTCCTGGACCCAGGTCGAGACCGGCTCGGCGATCACCTGGAAGTACCCGAGCTGCATCCTGCGTGGCGACAACAGCCGCGGCGAGTTCTACTCGATCGCGATCTCGAACGGCTATCAGCAGGTCGACAGCGGCACCAAGATGATCCACCTCGGCCGCAACACGACGAGCCGGATCATCTCCAAGGGCATCGCCGCCGGCCGCTCGCAGAACACCTACCGCGGCCTCGTCTCGGCCCACCGCAAGGCGACCGGCGCCCGCAATTTCACGAACTGCGACAGCCTGCTGATCGGCGACAAGTGCGGCGCCCATACTGTGCCGTACCTCGAGGCGCGCAATTCCTCGGCTCAGTTCGAGCACGAAGCCACAACCTCGAAGATCTCCGACAACATGCTCTTCTACTGCACGCAGCGTGGTCTCTCGTCGGAAGAAGCGATTGCTCTGGTCGTCAACGGTTTCGTCCGGGACGTCCTTCAGCAGCTGCCAATGGAGTTCATGGCCGAGACCCAGAAGCTGATCGGCATCAGTCTGGAAGGCAGTGTGGGCTGATCTATTGGCTGGATGAACGGCGTTTGAAGTAACCTGCGCGGGCAAAATTGATGTGCGGAAGCCTGCCAAAATGACCGGAAATGTGTAGGATGGCGACATTCGGCCACATGCCGGACAACAAAAATGGCGAGGGGGCGAGGGGCCCTGGCGCCGACGACGTTGAGGAATCGCGAGGGCTGGCCAATGCGGTGGCAGCCCGTTCTGAGGAGTAGGCAATGAGTGACGCAGCTGGATTCGGTCAGGTGACGATGAGGGCACGGCTCGTTCGGGAGATCGGCGAAAGCGAGGCGAAACAACGCAACGCTCTGTCGATCAAACGGCCCGGCCTCACGCTTCGCCAAGGCACCCAGGTGACGGTCCTCGAGACGCTGGAGCAAGGCCAGGCCTTCCTGGTCGAGTTCGGGCAGAAGTCACCCGACGCGTGTGACTGGCTCGGCGTGCTCTACCCCTCGGAGATCGAGCTGGAAGTGGCGAGCCCTCAATAGGCCGCCTAAGCCGACACAGACCTGGACGAGCTGACGGCACGAGGGCGTCGCGGCAGCGGCGCTTGAGGAAGGATTTTTGCGGCTCGTGCGAGAGCACGACGCCGAGGCTGAAGAAACACACCCTCTCCCCATCCTATACGGGGAGAAGGAGAAAAACTGGAGACCCGTTACGTCATGCTCGAGATCAAGAACCTGCACGCCCGCATCGCCGACGAAGGCGCCGAGATCCTGCGCGGCATCAACCTCGTCATCCCCAAAGGCGAGATTCACGCGATCATGGGGCCGAACGGCTCGGGCAAGTCGACGCTCGCCTACGTGCTCGCCGGCCGCGACGACTACGAGATCACCGAGGGGGACATCCTCTGGAACGGCGAGTCGATCGTCGAAATGTCTCCCGACGAGCGCGCCGCCAAGGGCGTGTTCCTCGCCTTCCAGTATCCGATGGAGATCCCCGGCGTCGCGACGATGACGTTCCTGCGTGCCGCGCTCAATTCGGTGCGCAAGAAGCGTGACCAGAAGGAGCTGACGACGCCGGAGTTCTTGAAACTCGTCCGCGCCAAGGCCGCTGAACTGGGCGTCAACGACGAGATGCTGAAGCGTCCGCTCAACGTCGGCTTCTCCGGCGGCGAGAAGAAGCGGATGGAGATCCTGCAGATGTCGGTGCTGGAACCGACACTGTGCGTACTCGACGAAACGGACTCGGGGCTCGATATCGATGCCATCCGGATCGTCTCGGAGGGCGCGACCAAGCTGCGTACCCCCGACCGCTCGATGCTCGTCATCACGCACTACCAGCGGCTCCTCAACTACATCGTGCCGGACAAGGTGCACGTCCTCGCCAAGGGCGTGATCCAGAAGACTGGCGGCAAGGAACTGGCGTTGGAACTCGAGAAAACGGGTTACGCCGAGTTCACCGGCAAGGCCGCGTGAGGCTTATGAAATGAATGTCACGCCACTGAAGACCAAGGCGGAGAACCAGCTCCGCGAGCAGTTCGACAATGCCTCGACGCGCCTTCCGGGCGGCGGCTGGGTGTCGGCACTGCGCACGAAAGCCATCGACGCGTTTGCAGCCGAAGGCCTGCCGAACCGTCGCGTGGAGGAATGGAAGTACACCGACCTGCGCGAGCGTCTGCGCGATGTGCCCGCACCGAGTGCACCATCGGCCCGCACCGTCACATCTGCGGATATCGACCGCGCACTCGAGGCTCTCGCCACGCTCGATGCCGAGCGCATCGTCCTTGTCGACGGTGCCTACCGCGCCGACCTGTCGAAGGTCACGGCCGACAGCTCGGTGATCGAGCTGATGTCGCTCGCGGCACTCCTCGCCAAGGCACCGGCGTGGCTGGAAGGCAAGTTCACCGCTGACGGCGGCCCGGTCGTCGCGCTCAACACCGCCTTCATGAGCGACGGTGTGCTGCTCAAGGTGCGCAAGGATCAGGCGCCCGCCAAGCCGGTCCTGCTTGTTCACGCGCGCGCGTCGGGCGACGTGGGCGCGACCGCCGTCCGCAACGTCGTCGCCGTCGAAGCCAACGCCACGCTGACGCTGATCGAGGCGCACGTTGCGCTCGATGGCGCCGCACGCGGTGCGCTGACGAATGTCGTCACGGACGTCACTGTCGCTGACGGCGCGACGTGCCATCACGCCAAAAGCCTCGTCGACCACCTCGGCACGACGCATCTCGCAACGTGGAACACCAGGCTCGGCGCGGACGCCACGTATCGCGGCTTCCAGCTCACCGCGAGCCCGGCGCTCGCGCGCAACGACATCAACATCCTGTTCGGCGGCGAGGGCAGCAAGCTCGACCTTTCCGGCGCCTTCCTCGCGCGGGCCAGCGAGCACATCGACACGACCCTCGTCGTCGATCATGCCGTGCCCCACTGCGAGAGCCGCGAGCTGTTCAAGGGTGTGCTCGACGGCCGCGCGCACGGCGTCTTCCAGGGCAAGATCATCGTTCGTCCGGATGCGCAGAAGACCGACGGCAAGCAGATGTCGCAGGCGCTGATGCTGTCGCCGGATGCACAGTTCTCCTCGAAGCCGGAACTCGAGATCTACGCCGACGATGTCGTCTGCGGCCACGGCGCCACCTGTACCGAGATCGACGAAGACCTCATGTTCTATTGCCGCTCGCGCGGCATCCCGCCCGAGATCGCGCGCGCCATGCTGACGGAGAGCTTCATCGGCGAGGCGGTCGAGAAGATCGAGGATGAGGCGGTGCGCGAAGCGTTTTCGACGATGGCGATCGGCTGGCTGCGCGCTGGCTGAGCAACAACGGCCGGACGGTCAACGATCCGGCCGAGAGGCAACGATCATGGCAGCGACTGACATCAGCGCGGACACGACCGGCGGCAGATTCGACGTCGAGCGCATCCGCGCCGACTTCCCGATCCTGTTCCGCGAGATCTACGGCAAGCCGCTCGTCTATCTCGACAACGGCGCCTCGGCACAGAAGCCGCGCGCCGTCCTTGAGGCCATGGATTACGCCTACAAGATGGAGTACGCGAACGTCCATCGCGGCCTCCACTACCTCTCGAACACGGCAACGGCCAAATTCGAGGAAGCCCGCGAGATCACGCGCCGCTACCTCAACGCACCAAGCGTCGACGAAGTCCTCTTCACCAAAAGCATCACCGAGGCGATCAATCTCGTCTCCTACAGCTTCGGTGCGGACTTCAAGGAGGGCGACGAGATCGTCCTCTCGATCATGGAGCACCACTCCAATATCGTGCCGTGGCATTTCCTGCGCGAGCGCAAGGGCTGCGTGCTCAAGTTCGCGCCGATCAGCGACGACGGCGTGCTCGACCTCGACGCATTCGAAAAACTGCTGAGTCCGCGCACGCGGCTCGTCGCCATCACGCACATGTCGAACGTGCTCGGTACCGTCGTGCCGATCAAGGATGTGGTGCGGATCGCGCGCACGCGCGGCGTGCCGGTGTTCGTCGATGGCGCGCAGGCGGCCGTGCACATGCCGGTCGACGTCCAGAACCTCGATTGCGATTTCTACGCCTTCACCGGCCACAAAGTGTACGGCCCAACCGGCATCGGCGTGCTCTACGCCAAGAAGAAGCACCTCGACGCGATGCCACCATTCCTCGGCGGCGGCGAGATGATCGAGACGGTCACCACCAGCAACGTCACCTATGGTGTGACGCCGCACAAATTTGAAGCCGGTACTCCGCCGATCGTGCAGGCGATCGGGCTCGGCGCCGCGCTCGGTTATGTCATGCAGATCGGGCGCGAGAATATCGCCGCGCATGAAGCGGACCTGCGCGACTACGCCCATCAGCGGCTCGCCGAGCTGAACTGGCTCAAGATCTACGGCCGCGCGCCGGGCAAGGGCGCCATCGTCGCCTTCAACATCGACGGGATGCACCCGCACGACATCTCGACCATCATCGACCGCTCGGGCGTCGCGGTCCGCGCCGGCCACCACTGCGCGCAACCGCTGATGGAGCGACTAGGCGTCACTGCGACATGCCGCGCATCGTTCGGCATGTATAATACGCGCGCCGAGGTCGACGCTCTGGTCGAGGCGTTGATCAAAGCGCACGACTTCTTCGCGTAACGGAGCAGACGTCCATGGATGGAAAGCCGGTCGAGCGTGATACGCTGACCATCGGTGCGGAAGAGACGCCCGCCGAGGCCGAGCCCGCGCGGGCAGCGGCGCTGTCGGTTGCCGAGGGTGGCACGCCGGTGGAAGGCTCGAAGCTCTCCGCCGAGCAGCTCGAGCAGCTCACTGCCGACATCGTTGGCGCCTTGAAAACGGTCTACGATCCCGAGATCCCCGCCGACATCTATGAACTCGGTCTGATCTACAAGATCGACATCGATGACGATCGCAATGTCGGCGTCGAGATGACGCTGACCGCACCGGGTTGCCCGGTCGCCGGAGAGATGCCGATCTGGGTCGAGAATGCTGTGGCGAGCGTCGACGGCGTCGGCCAGGTGACGGTTGAACTCACCTTCGATCCGCCCTGGGATCAGAGCCGCATGTCCGACGAGGCGCGGCTGGCGCTGAATATGTTCTGACTCTTTCCTTCTCCCCGTGAACGACGGCGAGAAGGAGAAGAGGTGCTACTTGCCTTTGATCTCCAACGCCGCGATCACGCCGATGTGGTCCGAAGCTGGCCAATGGGCACGATCGAGCAGGCGCACGTCACGCACGGCGACGAATTTCGGATCAACGAAGATGTAGTCGATGCGCGCACCAGCCACTGGCTTCGCATCTCGCATGAAGGTCGCGTGACGCACCACCTCCGGCACGCCCTTGCCGTCCGCAATCTCTGCAGCATCGCTCAACCGTTCGCGCACAGGCTTGAGCCTCGCCGCTTTCGGCCGCGCATTGAAATCACCCAGAACGACAAGCGGGCCCTCCACTTTGGCCAGGCGCGCAGCCGTCCGCTTGATCGGCGCGCCGTCCTTCAGATCCTTGTCTGGATGGACGTTCACGACCGTCACCTCACGGCCGGCGATGCGGATCACCGCTGTCAGATCGCTGCGTGAATTGCCACGCCCTGTGCTCGTGATCGCGCTGCGATAGCTGGCGATCGGATATCGCGACAGGATCGCGAGGCCCCACCAGTTGCCATGCGTCAAGCCGTGGCGCGCGTAGACGTGCTTCATGCCGAGAGCCGCTGCGATCCGGCGCGCCTGCCCGTCACCGACGACTTCCTGCAGCGCGACCACATCCGCCTTCGCAGAGCGGATCGCTGCAATAACCGGCTTCAGGTCCATGGCATTGCCGCGGCCACGCACTTCAGTCGGGCTGCGATCGGCATCAGCGCCGCCGAGCCCCGCGCGGATATTGTAGGTCATGATCGTGAAGGACGCAGGCTCCGCGGCGACCTGACCAGCGGCGCCGAGCAGAAATGCGAGCAGCAACAGCGCAAGACGCATTGCAGACCACCCTTTTGGCAGGCCATCGACCGTTGCGCCTTGCGCGCCGCATCGTCAGGACGCGGCCGATACTATCCGAACAGCCGCAACTGCCGTTCGCCCGTGCCCTTGGTCTCGGCGCCGAGCTGCTCGATGCGATCGAACGGCACCTGCTCGGCCGTGATGAGCGAGCGCTGCGCCTTGAGTGCGCGCACGAGACCTTCCTGCACGAGATGGAACTCGCCGACCGTCTGATGCGGTAGCACCGCCGCCGGATCGAGGCCCGACTCGCTCTGGAACGCCGCCTTGAGCTTGCGGAGCGCAGTGTCCTCTCGCACGCGGCCGATGAACCAGCTCGTGATCTGGTCGCGCGACTTGTAGTCGAGATCGCCGGGCGACTGCGTGGCGAGCATCAGGCCAAGGCCGGCGGAACGGGCACGCTTCAGCAGGCTCTGCAGCGGTTCCGCGGTTGCCGGTTTCGCGTTCGCCGGAATGTAGAGATCGGCCTCATCGAGCATGACGACGGCCTGCAGCTCGTCGTTCGGGTTGCGCTGGCAGAAGCGCAGCGCTTCCGACAGGAACTGCGAAACCCAGAACAGGATGTTCTCGTTGTCGCCAAGGAAGCCCGTGTAGATGATCGAGAGGCGCGTGCGGCCATCGGGACGCGTGTGCGGGCCGATACCAAGCAGCGACTCCATGCGGAGCGACTCGCCACCGGTCTCGAACAGCGACGAGTTGCGATGGCGCAAGCTGTCGAGCTGGGCAACGAGATCGCGGCGGATCTTGCCCGACGGATCCATACGCTGCGTCAGCTCCGTCAGTTCCGGGTCCTCGTCCTCGAGCAGATGGATGAGGTCATTCAGCCCCACCTCCGTGCTGAAGCGCGAACCGAGAATGCGCAGCGCCACCGACAACGTGCCGGACTGCTTCTGATGCGTCGCCGAGTTCTTGAGGTGCAGCATGTCGCCGAGCGCAGCCGCAGAGAGATTGGCAAGGAGCTGCTGCTCGTGCTCGGGGAGCTCGTTGATGCCGGTCGGCAGCAGCGTGATCGAGATCGGCCGACCTGAGGCACGGCCCGGCGTATAGACCGCGACATCGATCGAGTCGCCGAGCCGCTCGCGCAGGCTGCGCATCTCGGACGGATCGCTCTCGTCGGTGCGCCACACATCCGGATTGGCGTAGGAGCACAGGTCGCCCTTTCGGTCGAGCAGG
Organism: uncultured Hyphomicrobium sp.; assembly: GCA_964557265.1. GTDB lineage: Bacteria > Pseudomonadota > Alphaproteobacteria > Rhizobiales > Hyphomicrobiaceae. The sequence continues at coordinate 538 of CAZKZT010000177.1, read as the reverse complement.
ATGACCGGCGTCCCGTTCATCAGAAGCTGCTCGATCAGGCACAGCGCGAGCGTCGTCTTGCCCGAACCGGAGCCGCCGAGCACCGCGGTATGGCGCTTGAGCACGTCTTTGTTGAGCGTGATCGACTTGCCGCGCCCGCCGATCTCGCGACCAGCGTAGATGCTCGAGTTGTTGGATCCATTCTCGTCGAGAATGACGCTGAGAGGCAGATCCTGCTGCTCTTCCTCGTCGGGCTCCGGCGTCGCGAGCGGTGCCTGCGCGGGCGGCGCATCGGCATTCGCTGGCGTCCATCCGGTCCAATCGGCGAGACGGCTCTGCAGCACCGGCAAGCCGGACGCGGTTTGCGTCGGCGGCCCTTTGGTCCACGGCAGCGTGACGAGGTTGCTCGGCTCCTCCAGCGGCAGCTGCTCGATCGCCGACGACGCTTTACGCGTGCCCATCGCCTCGCCGATCAGCTCGGGGCGACCGAGCAGGTCGAGCCGAAGGAGCTGCGCCAGCACCGAGAGCGCCGACAGAAGTTTCGCCTGTTCGAGCCACA
>CAZKZT010000176.1:0-7741 GCA_964557265.1 uncultured Hyphomicrobium sp. | reverse complement strand
TCCATGACGATAAAGGAGTCGATTTCGCTGCGCTGCGACGCTGCCAGACCACGTTGCGCGGCTGCCAGTTTGCTCGCGTCGCTCATTGTGTTCTCCTGTGCGCGGTGCGGGAGGCAGCCGCAACACCCTCGGGTGTTGCGCTGCGACGTTCAACGTGTGTCATAGTGTAGGCGTGCCGGGTTGGAAACATGCGGCGCCCCGCTTCAAGCGGTCGTGAAGCCGTCCAGCCGGCGCCGGCCGACAAAAAATACAACCTCTGAGGAGACGAACACCGTGGCAGAGCCCATCCATATTCAATTCACGCGATTTTCCGCCTTCTACAGCCCGCTGATCGCGACATTCGCGGGCGGCTTCCTGCAGGATGAAGGTTTTGAGGTGAAGCACTCGGTGTCGCAGGTCGGCAAGTCGGCAATCGCCGGGCTGCTCGACGGTAGCGTTCATGTTGCTCAGTCGGCGCCGTCTCAGAACCTGCAGACGCTCGAACGCGGTGAGCAGCCGAAAGTCCGGCACTTCGCCCAGATCAACGAGAAGGACGGGTTCTTCATCGCGGCACGGCAACCGGACGCGAACTTCACCTGGGACAAGCTCAAAACGGGTGAGATCCTCGTGGACCATGGTGATCAGCCGCTCGCCATGTTCAAGTACGCCTGTCACCGCAAAGGGCTCGACTTCAAGAGCGCCAAGGTGGGCGACGCCGGAATGGGCAAGAACGATGCTGCGTTCCGCGCCGGGCGGGGCGACTACGTGCACTTGCAGGGGCCGGGTCCGCAACAGCTCGCGCATGATGGCGTCGGCCATGTCGTGGCTTCGCTCGCCGATGCAATCGGACCGTGCGCGTTTTCGAGCCTGGCGGCGACGCCGGAGTGGCTCAAGACCGATGCCGCGCACAAGTTCACGCGCGCCTATCGCAAAGCCCGCGCCTGGCTGCTCGCGACGCCCGCCGCCGAGGTCGCGAAGAAGGAGCTCGTCCATTTCCCTGGCGTCGACGAGGGCGTATTGCGCGATACGATTGCGGCCTACCAGCAGCTCGGCAACTGGACGCCGCACGTCGAAATCACGCGTGAAGCCATGGATGCGACGCAGGACATCTTCCTGCACGCCGGTCTCACGACGAAGAAATACAACTACGAAGATGTGGTCGCACCGCCGCCTGCCGGCTGACGGTTGCCCGAAGAATGAGCGTCGCCGACTTTGACAGGTGCCGCGAATCCCCTGATTCCTCAGGTTTGGAATCGGGGGATGCCATGGCGCTCAAGGCGACATTCGAGCTGGAGCAGTCCGAGCAGCAACTCGGGCATTGGCCGATTGCCGGTGTCGATGAGGCGGGCCGAGGCCCATGGGCGGGCCCGGTCGCCGCCGCCGCCGTGATCCTCGATCCTGACAACATTCCGCCCGGAATTGCCGATTCCAAGGCCCTCGATGCGGATGCGCGCGAGCGGCTGTTTCCGCGGATCATGGAGAGTGCGCGGGTCGGCGTCGGTATCGCTGATGTCGAGCGCATCGACCGGGACAACATCCTCAACGCTACCATGTGGGCGATGACCGTTGCCGTGAAGGCGCTGCCGTGCCGCAAGTCGGACAAGCCGAAGCTCATCCTCGTCGACGGCAACCGCGCGCCGCGGTTCGCGTGCGCCGCGCGCACCATCGTGAAGGGTGATGCCCGCTCGCTGTCGATTGCCGCGGCGTCGATCATCGCCAAGGTCACGCGCGACAGGATCATGATCGCGCTGGGCCAAGAGTTTCCGGGTTACGGTTTCGAGCGTCACAAGGGCTACGGCACGCCGGAGCATGCCGCAGCGCTGCAGCGGTTGGGCGTGACCATCCACCATCGCCGCTCGTTCCGGCCGGTTCAGCTCGCGCTGGGGCTTGTGCCGGAGGCGCGGGACAAAGGTGAAATGCCGCAGGTCCGCGCGACGGGCCTCAACCTTTCCGATGTTCCTCCAACCGCGGCATGATCTCGACGAAGTTGCAGGGCCGGTGCCGGTTGTCGAGCTGCCATTTGAGGATGCCATTCCAGCCGTCCTTGCAGGCGCCCGGCGATCCCGGCAGGCAGAATATGTAGGTGCCGCGCGCGACCCCGCCGCAAGCACGCGACTGGATCGTCGAGGTTTCGATCTTCTCGTAGGAGATCAGGTGGAAGATCGTCGAGAAGCCGTCGATCTCTTTCTCGAAGAGCGGCTTGAGCGCTTCCGGCGTCACGTCGCGGCCGGTAAATCCGGTGCCGCCGGTGGTAATCACGACATCGATCATCGGATCGGCGATCCAGCCGTTCACGCGGGCGCGGATGGCCTCGATGTCGTCGCGCTCGATGGCGCGGCCGGCGAGTTCGTGGCCGTCGGCGGTGAGCAATCCCGTAAGGGTGTCGCCTGATTTGTCATCGGCCAGCGTCCGCGTATCCGATACCGTCAGCACTGCGATACGGACCGGGATGAACGGGCGGCTTTCGTCGAGCCTGGGCATAGGCGCGCGCTCCTGAATCTGGTTCCCGGCGGCAGCCGGGCGCAAGCCATTCTTCCAGCTTCCTTTTGGCGCGTCATCTGTTGCCTGCCCGCGATGGGAGCCGCGTTTCACACAGGTTCGTTATCGCACTGCGGCAAACGCTTCACATCCGTGTCACGGGCGGCTAGTATCCCGCGGCCGTAACGTAATTTCCGAGTGCGATTCGGACAGGAGACTGTCAGGACGAAGACTCGTGACTGTTCCGACTGCGCAACCGCATGCCTTCCCGGCGTTGGTGCTGAATGCCGACTTTCGGCCGTTGAGCTACTATCCGCTGTCGCTGTGGAATTGGCAGGATACGATCAAGGCGGTCTTCCTTGACCGCGTGAATATCGTTTCGGAATATGAGCGCGTGGTTCGCAGCCCCTCGTTCGAGGTTCGGCTGCCGAGCGTCGTGTCGCTCAAGACTTACGTCAAACCGGCGCTTTATCCCGCCTTCACCCGCTTCAACGTGTTCCTGCGTGACAAGTTCGCCTGCCAGTACTGCGGGGCGAAGAAGGAACTGACGTTCGACCATCTCATCCCGCGTGCGCTCGGCGGTGTGACGCGCTGGGACAACGTCGTCACCGCGTGCTCGCCGTGCAATCTCGCCAAGGGCAGCCACCTGCCCGAAAAGATCGGGATGCGGCCGATGCAGTGGCCTTACCGGCCGACGGTGTTCGAGCTGCACCGCAACGGCCGGATGTTCCCGCCGAACCACCTGCACGAAAGCTGGCTCGACTACCTCTACTGGGACACCGAGCTGGAGCCATAACCGGCTTGGGGTGTGGCGTCGACAAGAGGGCCACCGCGGTCTGGCCTGACGCTGCGCTCGCGGCGGTCGCCCATGCGCCTGCATGGCTGGACAACGTGCGTCGATTTTGCGCGAATGACGCTAATCGACACAAACGTCCAGGAGGAAGCCATGGCCGCAGCACCGATGACGGTACGCAATCCCGCGCGCGAGCGCCTGACCAAAGGTGAACTCGCGATCGGCATCGGGCTTCGGCAAGCGCGCACCGTCGACATCGCGCCGGCGATGGTACAGGCCGGCTACGACTGGCTGTTCATCGATCTCGAGCACAACTCGATGACGCTCGACATGGCGGTGCAGATTTCCGTTACGGCGAACGCGGCGGGTATCTCACCGATCGTGCGCGTCCCGTACGGCCAGTACGATATGGCGACACGCGCGCTCGATGGCGGTGCATTCGGCATTGTCATCCCGCACGTCGATACGGCGGAGGAAGCCCGCGTCGTAGCCGATCGCCTGCGCTATCCGCCGGTCGGGCATCGCTCGGCAGCAGGCGCCATGCCGCAACTCGGCTTTGCGGCGGTTCCACCGGGCGAGGCCACCAAGCTCGTCAACGACAACCTGCTCGTCGTTGTGATGCTGGAGACGCCGACCGCCATCGATAACGCAGACGCCATCGCGGCGGTGCCGGGCATCGATGTGCTGCTGATCGGCACCAATGACCTGACGATGGAGATGGGGCTGCCGGGCCAAGTCATGCATCCGGACGTCGCCAAGGCCTACGAGAAGGCGGCCGCCGCCTGCAAGAAGCACGGCAAATGGCTCGGCATGGGCGGTGTCTACACCGAGGAAGGCCTCACCAAATACGTCGGCCTCGGCGCGCGCATGATCCTCGGGGGCAATGATTTGCCGCTGCTCGTGCAGGCAGCTTCGCAGCGGTCGCAGTTTCTGCGCACGTTCCAGTAACAGGCGGCAACTATGCGCGGGGGAAGGTGGGGCGTTGAGCGACGCCGTGCGCGCACGGGCGCCGCATCATGATCAGTGCGGCTGCCACGGCGTTCATTGGCGTTTCGATCGTCGCTACAGCCTTCATTTCCGGCGTGTTCGGGATGGCGGGCGGGCTGATCCTGCTCGGCATCCTGCTCATCTTCCTCGATGTTGCGCCGGCGATGGTGCTGTTTGCGATCATCCAGCTCGGCTCGAACGGCTGGCGTTCGGTCTTGTGGTGGCGGGTCGTCGACTGGTCGATCGTGCGGCGCTATCTCGTCGGCGCAACCGCGGCGTTCTTCGTCATGCGGGCGATCTCGTACGTGCCGGACAAGGCGGTCGTCTACCTGACGCTCGGTTCGATCGTGTTCCTCGCGGATCTTTTGCCACGCAGCCTGACGCCTGACATTACAAGACCTGGCGCGCCGTTCGTGGCCGCCTACATCGTCATGACGCTTCAGCTCATCGCTGGTGCAGCGGGCCACGTCCTCGATTTGTTTTTCCAGAAGAGCCTGCTCGATCGGCGGGCCGTCGTGGCGACCAAGGCGGTGTGCCAGACATTCGGGCACATCTTTCGGATCGCGTTCTTCAGCAGCCTTGCCTCGGCCTGGGATGCGCCGCTGCCGGCGTGGCAGTACGTTGCCGCGATCGGGTTGGCGCTGGTCGGAACGACGCTCGCGGCGCGCGTACTGCTGGCGATGACCAACGAGAGCTTCCGCCAGCGGAGCCGCTGGATCATTGTCGGCATCAGCATTGTCTATCTGATCCGCGGCGTATGGCTGCTCGTGGCGGGGTGAGCGCTGTGCCGGGACATCCCGCGGCGCGGTGAATTATCGATCCGTCGCGGGTGGGCTATGGTCTTGTTGTTAACACTCTTTTAACGTAAATGATTCGTTATGATGATCACCGTGCGCCCCGGGCACTGCGTATCGCTTAGATCATCAGGGGGACCATGCTCAAGAACAGCATACGATTGCTGATGCCAGTCCTTGTCGCCGCCACGCTTGCGGGCTGCGGTGGCGATATTGCAGCCCCCCATCTCCGGCCATTGTCCAAGGATGCCATGATGCTCCTGGGCAAGAAGGACATGAAGGCCGACGCGCCGATTTTCGTGCGCATTTTCAAGGAAGAGTCCGAGCTCGAAATCTGGAAAGCGCGGAGCGACGGCCGCTACTACCATTTCAAGACCTACCCGATTTGCACGTGGTCCGGTGACCTTGGGCCGAAGATCCGCCAGGGCGACAAGCAGTCTCCCGAAGGGTTCTATACGGTCACCAAGCGCCAGATGAATCCGAAGTCGAGCTTCTACCTCTCCTTCAACCTCGGCTTTCCGAACGCGTACGATCGCGCACACGGGCGCACGGGCGATTTCCTGATGGTGCATGGCAAATGCACCTCGGCGGGCTGCTACGCGATGACGGACGGTCTCGTCGAGGAGATCTATGCGCTTGCCCGGGAGCAGTTCGACGCCGGTCACGCGTCGTTCGAGGTGCATGCCTTCCCGTTCCGGATGACGGCGGAGAACATGGCGCGGCACCGGGGCAGTCAGTGGTACCCTTTCTGGCAGACGCTGAAGGAGGGCTACGATCACTTCGAGGTTGCTCGTCAGCCGCCCCAGGTCGCGGTCTGTGAGCGCCGCTATGTGGTCAATCCGCAGTTCCAGGATGCCGATATCGGGCGGCTCGATCCTTCAGGGCGTTGCCCAGCCTACGTGCGCCATGCGCCGCAGGCGTTTGCCCCGCGTCCGAATGACAAAGTGGCCCTGATGCCCCAGGTCGTCGTGCCGGGGATGAAGAAGCGGCAGCAGATGATGAGCGCCATTCCGGCTCTCGGACGGCCGATGAGCCTCGGTATGGGAGTGGGCGAGCTGCTGGAAGAGCAGAGCCCTGCCGAACGCTGACGAGCTACATCTGAGCGTCCGATACGCCTGATTTTATGGCCTTATCGGTGCTTCGCGTCGCCCAATTGGGGGGAACGCGAACTGTGGCCAAATTGTGATACCGCCCCGTATTCGTCCCGAAATGCTCGCTTCGAGCCTTGTCGGCGTAGCCCCGCTGTGGCGAAGGTTGCGGCCTTCGAGGCGTACGAATTTTGAGTGAACGGCGGGGTGTAACGTGTACCGCAGCGGATTCTTATTCTTTGATCTTGCGTGGTGTTGGTCGGCGAGGCGTCTTCTGCGCACGGCGGGTTTGCTGCTGGCGGCGCTCTCCTTCGGATCGAGCTTCTCACCTGCATCTGCTCTGGTCGTCGAACTCGACGACGTGGCGCCCGATCGCATCGAGCGCCAGCGCGCCTTCACGCGCGGCACTCTTCCCCAGAGCGCGGCGGAAACGGCCACGCTACGTGAGCGTCTTGCCAGGAAAGGGCTGGTGGAGGGTGCGCCGGTTTTGATCCGGATCTTCAAGCTCGAATCCGAACTCGAGCTTTGGATGCGCAAGGGCGACACTTATGCGCTGGCGGCAACGTATCCGATTTGCCATTGGACCGGCAGCCTCGGCCCCAAGCTGCGTGAAGGGGACAAGCAGAGTCCCGAAGGGTTCTACACGGTCGGACGTCCGCAGATGCGCCATCTGGGCCGGTGGCGGGAGGCATTCAACCTCGGCTATCCCAATTTGCACGACAAGACGCTGCAGCGGACAGGCTCCTACATTCTGGTACACGGCGGATGCTCGTCGACGGGTTGCTATGCGATGACCCAGGAAGCGCAGCGCGAAATCTATCGTCTCGCCTCGGCGTCGCTCGGCCGGGGGCAGGCACGGTTCCAGGTGCACATCTTCCCGTTCCGGATGACGGACGCGAACGTGCGGAAGTTCGCGTCGCATCAGTGGGCAGGGTTCTGGCGCGATCTGAAGGCAGGATATGACGCCTTCGAGCAGACGCGCCGGCCGCCACGTCTCAATCTTTGCGGTCAACGATATGTGGTCACGCCGGCCACAACGAAGGAACGGGCGGATGGGCCGCTGACACGGATCAACAGTGCGAAAGTAGCAGCGGCAGGGCTCGATCCCGCGATCTGCCGGATCGAGCCGGAACAGCCATCTGCGCCCGAGCAGATCGCTGCGCTGTTTGGCCGTTCGGACAAGGCTGATGGCGCTGGTGTGCGTGGCCGGCGCACGGTGGCTCGGGTCGAGCGCCGCGAAGCGATCTCGACACTCTCAGTCGAGGAGCCGCCGCCGCCCGGATGGCGCCCCGCGGCTTCTCGGTTGGGCGCGCCCGTCGGAGTGGTGCCGTCACGTCCGAAGAGCCGCCGCGCAGTGCGCGTCGAACAAAATGCGAAACGTAAGCAGCTGGCGGAAAAGCGGCGCGCGTATCGCGCGCAGTTGGCGGAGGGCTATCGCCGCGATCGTGCCGGCGATAGCGCGCGCCGATTTTCGCCCTGAGGGCGAGCCACCGACGGATGAACGACCAACTATGGCCGCGGCGGCGCCGGCTTGCGATAGACGTCCTTGAGCGCGATGCGGCCGTCGCGGAACGTGTACAGCTCGACGCCTTGGTGGCTGCTCGCTGCGCCGTCATCCCGCC
>CAZKZT010000175.1:0-7745 GCA_964557265.1 uncultured Hyphomicrobium sp. | reverse complement strand
TACCTGGACGCAGATCGCCCAATACATCGTGCTGATCGTCGCCTACCTGACGCCTGTGGTCATCCTGTCCATGCAGAAGTACGGACTGCCGCTACCGCAGTTCACGTACGGGCAGGCAATTGCCGACATCACGGCACGCGAGCAGCAGATGCTGCAGACGGGACTGGCAACCGCGGCTGGATTGAAGCCGCACATCCAGCCGTTCATCAACTACAGCCCGCTCAACTTCTTCGGCATCATCTTGTGCATGATGGTGGGCACTGCCTCGCTGCCACATATCCTGATGCGCTACTTCACGACGCCGTCCGTGCGTGAGGCGCGCAAGTCGGTTGCGTGGTCACTGTTCTTCATCTTCCTGCTCTATTTCACGGCGCCGGCCTACGCGGCGTTTTCGAAGCTGGAGGTGTACACCAACATCATCGGACGGGACGTTGCGTCACTGCGGCCTTGGTTGTTCACCTGGGGTGAACTCGGGTTGATCAAGGTCTGCGGTCAGGATGCACTCAACCTCGAGACCGTGATTGCCGCCTGCAAAGCCATCGCTGGCCATCCGGGTGTCGTCCGGCTGCAGGACTTCGTGATCAATACGGACGTGATTGTTCTCTCCACGCCGGAGATTGCGGGCCTTCCGTACGTGATCTCGGGTCTCGTCGCTGCCGGCGGTCTCGCTGCCGCGCTGTCGACCGCCGACGGCCTCCTGCTCGCCATCGCCAACGCGCTCAGCCACGACATCTACTACAAGATGATCGACCCGAGCGCATCGACGGTGCGGCGGCTTACGGTGGCTCGCGCCCTCCTGTTCGTCGTTGCCGTGGGTGCCGCCTTCGTCGCCTCGACGCGACCGGCGGATATCCTTGCGATGGTCGGGTGGGCATTCTCCCTGGCGATGGCTGGTAATTTTCCAGCGCTCGTCATGGGCATCTGGTGGAAACGAGCGACATCAACAGGCGCGGTTTGCGGCATCATCGCGGGCTTCGGATTGTGTCTGTTCTACCTCGTCACGACACGCTACTTCCCAGGTGCGGGCGTGAAGTACTTCGGCATGACATCGCTGCTCCACCCCGTAACGGGGGCCCCCGTCACGGACATCGTCAAGGCCATGGCTATGCCAAATGCCATGGAGGCCTTCCCGACACTGGCGCATCCGCTCGCCAACAAGGTCGGCTGGTTCAATCTCAACAATATCAACTGCGGACTGCTCGGCATGCCGCTCGGCTTCCTCGTGATCTACATCGTCAGCAAGATGACGCCGGAACCGTCGAAGGAGATGCAGGCGTACGTCGACGAGATCCGTAAGCCGCGCGGCAATACGGTTCTGCAGGAAAAGAGTTGAGTCTGCGGCTGAACACGCATTGAGCGGGGCCCCTAGCGGGCCCCGCTTCTTTTGAGGCGATCTGCTTTTCGCCTTGCCGGGGGAATTGGCACCCGCCAATATGCGGCTTGAACAGGGGGCGACACACGCGTGACGGGCGGCTCGTTACTCACATACTGGTACTTCCACCTGCCGAACTTCGTTCTGGCCGCACTGATGTACACGCTGATCGGGCGTGTGCTGCTCGGACTGATCGTGCAGCCGAGTTCGAACAACTACATCTGGCGCTTCTTCTGTAAGATCACAGATCCCGTCGTCGCCCTCGTCGGCGCCGTCACGCCGAAAGATGCGGCCCCTGTCGTCGTCTGGCTGTTCGGCGTGGTGTGGCTCTTCTGGTTGCGCGTGCTGCTGCTGCACATTTTCCTCTATCTCGGCGCCCTGCCGCGCGTGACCTGAGGAGATCGCATGGATCGCCAGTACTATTACATTGCCATCGCTTTCTTCGCGATGATCAACGGCCTCTTCAATCAGGTCGCGCTTCTGTTCGCCGTTCTCCACATGCAGGTTCTGGCGCCGGCCCTGCTGTTCGGTAGCACCGGCCTGACCTTGATGTTCTCGTCCCTGATGGTCTCGACGGCCACGATCATCATCGGCGGCATTCCAGCGGCCATTTACGAGCGTATGACCGGCACGGGTACGGAGACCGAGTCAAGCGAGGCATCGCTTTGGATCTGGCTCTCGGGCACCGCCATTCTGACCATTCCCGCGATCGGCAACTTCTTCGCGGTCGGCCTGTAGAATGCGGCGGCCACCGCGCAGTTTGCGCATGAGCTCGTGCGCACGGGGGTCCTGGTCGCGCCGGGTGACAAGATCTACGCTTCGATCGCGCACGATCGTGTATCACAGGAAGCGTTCATTGCCGCCGCTGCCGCATTAGCCGTGCGGGCTGTCATGCCGGGAGCTGCTTCAGAATTTCCTTCAGCCAAGGCAGCGCGATGTTCTGCGGCAGATCAGTCGAGGAGGCGTCGTGCAGGCCACGTTCTCCCGTCATCTCCGCATTGCAGGCGAGCATTTGCATCATCAGAATCTGCGAACCATTGTTGAAGGTCTCGCCGAAGGAACGGTCGCCGAGTCCGAACACCGTGAAGCGGACGCCGGTCAGGTCGGGTTTGTGCTCTTCCAGCGCTTTGGAGAACGCTTGCGCGCTTTCCGGCAACTCGCCACTCCCGAAGGTCGCGCTGACCAGAACGTAGAATGAGTTCGCATCAAGCGATGTCGGCTCAATCTCGTCCAGGCTCGAGACCATGACGTCATGAGCATTGCTCAGCTTGCTTGCGAGATGATCACACAGGAACTCGGCAGTGCCGCTCTGGGTACCGTAGAGGAAGTGGATTTGCATAAGGCCTGTTCGCTGGTTGGTGGTGGTCCGGCCCAATGGCGGAGCCGAAGATGTCGCGTCCGTCGTGACGGGAGATTGGCCGCCTCGGGAATGCGGAGGCTGTGCTAATTTTTGCCAGTCAGTTCATACGCGCCGGTGGCCGCAGTGAAGAGCCCTCTACAGAGTTCGACAAGTCTTGATGACGAAGACGACGAGGCCACCACGCCGGATCTCGGTCATAGCGCCTGGGGCACGAGCTCAATCAAATCGTCAAGGCGACGCAGCCTCTTATGATACTATACTTGTATTTTCAAGAATATGATCAGGCGCCCTTGGCCATGTCGTGAACCGCCCCGGGATCGCCGGAGGTCCAATGGTGTGCTCGATGCCTGGAGGCTGCAGCGGTGGATGATCGAACATCGCGTTCGGCAAACTGCGGCGATGCCGCGTATCCTCGATCCATCGCCTCGAATGCTAGAGGGCTTCTAATCTGAGTCGGCTGCAATCCCGTCTGCATTCGACGCGAGACCCGTGTATTGCGTCGCACGCAATGCGTTGCAATCTTTACGATGCAAGTATACTTTTTCCGAGGTGCCGGTGCGCTGGCGCTATGGGAGGGGGCCAGGATGACCTTTCATCCTCGAATGAAGAGTGTCCTGACTGGAATCTCGGTCACCAAGGCTCATCATCGGGCATGGAACGGCATCGTTGCAGATGTCTGGGATGTCTCGTGCCAGGATGCTGAAGGGGAATATGAATCACCGCACCCGCGGTTGTTTGTTCCCCTGCAGATGCGCGGGTCCGGCAGCTTCAATCTGGATGCCCAGAGCCCGCAGCGCGTGTTCTCGTCGTCCCTCAACTACATTCCGGCGGGGCGATTTCTTCGCAGCCATTCGCATGGAATCCTGCACGTCCGTCACCTTGATCTGCACTTCGACATCGAGGCATTGCGCCGTCAGTTCGGCGTGGCACTCGATGCGCGCCGGCTCGATGAGCTGAGGCTTCTCTTCCAGGACGATCACCTTTTGGCCATTTGCCACCTGATCGCTGCCGAGTGCGCCAATCCGGACCCGCTGCACACATTGTATGGTGAGGGGCTCGCGGTCGCGCTTATCGCAAAGCTCTTCGACGTCAAGGCGGCGCGGCCTCGTCTCCAGATCACGCTTTCAGAGCAGCAGCTGCAGGTGATGTCGGCCTTCGTCACGGAAAATCTTCAGCGATCGATCAGGTTGGGCGAACTGGCCGCGCTCACGGGGCTTTCTCAGTTGCACGTCTCTCGAGCGTTCAAGGAAACGCTGGGCGTGCTGCCGCACCGGTGGATCCAGGAGATTAGAATTAGAAAGGCTCAGGAGTTCCTGTCAAAGTACGACTGGTCGTTGTCGGAGATTGCCGCAGCGACGGGGTTTGCGGATCAGGCGCATCTGACGCGCGTGTTCAAGCGCGTCTCCGGCGTGACTCCAGCCTATTGGGCCCGGCACTGCGCATCGCGCCGCCGATAGCGCCGCGGTGTGGCATTCACACACCGATTTCTGCATCAAACCGTTCAATCCCGTTTGGATCATTCAATCGCGGCCACAAAACTTGATTTATCCCGTCAACTTATGGCTGGCACAGTCGAAATGACTTCGGCGTTGCCTGCGGGGGTAGTTCGGGAGACTGCAATGAGCGCTACGTTGGGCTGGACACTGCGCATGGGAGGCGCCGCCTCGATCGCGGCCTTGATGCTGCCGATGGGGGCATTCGCCCAGACCTCGCAGAAACCCGTCCAACTTTCACCGCTCTCGGTGACGACCGGGAAAGCCAAGGCGGCCAAGAAGGGAGCCAACAAGAGGCCTCCGCCGCGTACGGCGCAGCCTTCACCTGCCCCAGCTCCGACGCCGCCACCGCTCCCGGCCGGCCCGACGACCGCGACGGCGACCGGCGCCGTCAACGGCTTCGTGGCGGTGGATACGACCGCCGGTTCCAAGGCGCCGACCGCGATCAGGGACATTCCGCAGTTTGTTTCCGTCGTCGGTCGGAACGAGATCGATGCTCAAGGCGCTCAGAAGGCCGATGAGGCGCTGCGGTATACTTCGGGCGTGTTCACTCAGCCTTTCGGACCGGATAGCGATACGAACTGGCTGTTCATCCGCGGCTTCCAGGCGACGCAGACGGGCATCTACCAGGACGGCTTGCAGCTCTACAGTCACGCGTTCGGAGCCTTCTATGTCGACTCCTTTGGTCTCGAGCGGATCGAAGTCCTGAAGGGCCCCGCGTCAGTCCTTTACGGTGGCAGCAACCCAGGCGGCGTCGTCAACTATGTGAGCAAGCGTCCGACCGGTGACCGCAAGCGCTATCTAGAGGCAGGGATCAACGACGCCGGCAATGCCTATCTCGGCTTTGACATCGGCGATCGGCTGAATCCCAACTTCGACTACCGCGTGACTGGCCGTATCGCGGGCGGCGATGGCTATAGCGATCTCCAGGATGGGTTCAGAGGCTTCATCGCGCCCACGCTTCGGTGGCGGGATGAGCAGACCAGCTTCACCGTTCTGGCGAGTTACGGCTACATCGACGAGACGCACGGTGGCGGTACGTTCCTGCCATACGTCGGCACTGTCGTGCCCGCATCCTTCGGCCGTATTCCGCGCGATGCCAACTATACCGAGCCGGGCCTCGACAAGTATCTCCGGAAGCAAGGCTCTCTCGGTTACGAATTCGAGCACAAGCTCAGCGACAGCGTCATCATCCGTCAGAATGTGCGTTACGGAATCGCCGATGTCAGCGAGGTGCAGCTCTACCCCAACGGCTATGACACGGCGGACACCCTCGCGCGCGTGAACTTCAGCCACGACACGAGCTTGTCGACATTCCTGGTCGACAACCAGGTTCAGTGGAAGTTCGGCAGTCCGCATGTGGAACACACCGTTCTCGCCGGACTGGACTACAAATACTTCAACATCGATCAGGTGCAGGCGGCATCGACGGGCACGCCGATCAACGTGCTCAATCCGATCTATGGTGTGCTCCAGCCGGCGCGCAACAGCTACCTCAATCAGGACCTCACGCAGAAGCAGATCGGCGTTTATGTCCAGGACCAGATCCGCTTCGGTGGTGGCTGGCTGGCCACGCTCAATGGGCGCTACGATTGGGTGTCGACCAATACGCATGATGGCCCGACCTTCTGGAGCCCGGCGCAGAACGTCCGTAAAAGCAGTGACGAAGGCCAGGCGTCGGGCCGTGCCGGCCTCGCCTACTCGTTCTCGAATGGGTTGACGCCATACATCAGCGCCGCCAGCTACTTCAATCCGACGATAGGTACGACCTTCGAGGGCGATCTTTTCAAGCCCGAGACCGGCCAGCAGTATGAGGTCGGCATCAAGTATGCGCCCGGCTTCGGAAACCTGATCATCACGGCGTCTCTGTTCGACTTGACGCGCCAGAACGTGCTGACAGCCCATCCGACGGAACTGTTCGCCCAGGTGCAGACGGGCGAGGTCACATCGCGCGGCTTCGAGATCGAGGCCAAGGCGAACCTGACCGATCAGCTTCGGGTGACCGCCGCATTCACGGCCTACGAACTCAAGGTCACCAAAGATACGAATCCGGCGCTCATCGGAAACCAGCCCTTCCTTGTTCCCGAGGTCATGGCAGCTCTGTTCGCCGACTATACGTTCCGCGGTAATGTGCTGGATGGCGTGTCCATCGGCGGCGGTGTTCGATACCTGGGGAGTTCCTTTGCCGACCAGGAAAACACGCTGAAGGTGCCGGATGTCACGCTGTTCGACGCGCGGCTCGGATACAAGGCGGACAACTGGGGCGTCAGCCTGAATGTCACCAATCTGTTCGACGAAAGATACGTCTCTGGTTGCCAAGGCACGAATGTGTGCAGCTATGGCGAGGGCCGTGTCTTCAAACTCAAAACGCATGTCACCTGGTAGTACCGGAAGCAGTCTGACGGAAGCTGGTGCCGCCGCCGAACCATCGGCGGCGGCGTTGCCGCTTTTCCAGCTCGAGGGCGTGAGTTTCGATATTGCGGAGCGCCGCGTCCTGGATGGGCTGACGGTCGAGCTGGGGCCTGCGCACGTGTTCGCGCTCGTCGGACCGAATGGATCAGGCAAGAGCACTTTGCTGAGGCTGCTTGCGCGCCAGGAATTGCCTTCGAGCGGGCACATTCAGTATCGCGGCCGCAGCATCGCCGCGATCGACCGGCGCGAATTCGCGCGATCGGTCGCTTTTCTCCCGCAGTTTCCGCCGCCAGCGGATGCGATGACGGTCCGCGAACTGGTGGCACTCGGTCGCTTTCCCTGGCACGGAGCGCTCGGCCGCTTCACGGATCGGGATGCCGGGAAAGTCGAGGATGCTCTGCGTCGCACCGATCTCATGCGCCTCGCGAACCGGATCGTCGACACGCTTTCCGGCGGCGAGCGTCAACGCGCCTGGCTTGCGATGATGCTGGCGCAGGATACGTCGTGCCTTCTCCTCGATGAGCCGACTTCCGCGCTCGATGTCGCGCATCAGGTGGAGATCCTGGCTCTGATCCGGGAGCTGAGCCGGGAGCGCAGGATGGGTGTGGTGGTCGTTCTGCACGACATCAATCTCGCCGCGCGTTACTGTGACGACATCCTGGCTTTGAAGGACGGGCAGTTCATTGCATACGGGAAGGCCGCCGAGGTTGTGAACGGGGCCGTGCTCGAAGAGATCTACGGCGTGGCGATGGGGGTGGTTGAGAATCCATCCACAGGGCTGCCCATGTGCTACGTGCGGTGATGCAGCAGCGGCCCGAGGCGACGTTCGGAATATCGCGCCGCGCGCTGCTGACGGGCGCGGGCGCTGTGATCGCCAGCCCTTTGGCGCACGCGGCCTCCAAACGCATCGCGATCATCGACTGGGCGGTGCTGGAAACGGCACTGGCACTCGGCATCCTGCCCATAGCAGGAACCGAACTTATCCAGTTCCGGAAGGTCATCGTTGAACCCGCGGTGCCTCCGAGCGTCGCTGATCTCGGGCTGCGCGGTTCACCGAATTACGAGCTTTTGCAGATACTGCGTCCTGATCTCATCCTGATCTCGAATT
>CAZKZT010000174.1:4479-7793 GCA_964557265.1 uncultured Hyphomicrobium sp. | reverse complement strand
GCCTCAACAATTCGGCCAACGAAGTGCTGTTCATCGCCGCCTTCGGCCTGCTCGGCTACGTCCTGATCAAGCTCGATTGCGAACCGGCACCGCTGTTGCTCGGCTTCCTGCTCGGTCCCATGATGGAAGTGTACATGCGTCGCGCGATGCTGCTGTCACGTGGCGACCCCTGGGTGTTCGTGCAGCGACCTCTTTCGCTGACCTTCCTGATACTCGCAGCAATACTACTGGTTCTGGTCGTTCTTCCTGCCATCCGCAAAGGCCGCGAAGTGGCGTTCAAGGAGTAGCCTGCGGGCTCGACATACGCATCGAACAGATACCGATCCACGACGATCAACACGGAGGAAACACCATGCGACGTCGCGAATTTCTCGCCATGGCAGGTGCCGCGGCGGTAACAAGCTTCTCCATCCCGCGCGTCAGCGCGCAGGTCGCCAAGTGGCCGGAGCGGCCCGTCAAGCTGATCATCCCCTACGCGCCCGGCGGCGGCAGCGATCTCATTGGACGGCCCTGGGCCGAGGCGCTGAGCCAGGCATTCGGCCAGCAGTTCGTGGTTGAGAACCGCGGCGGCGCCGGCGGCATGATCGGCACCGAGGCCGCGGCGAAGGCCGCGCCGGACGGCTACACGTTCCTTGCCACGCCTGGCGCGACGCTCACCGTGCTCCCCCATCTGCGCAAGGCGCCGTACGACGCGAGCAAGTTCGTCCCCTGCGGCCGCACCGGCGATTTCGTCACCGGCTTCTCCATCCACGCGAATGTCGGCCCGAAGACGTTCGCCGAGATGGTCGACTACGCCAAGAAGAACCCCGGCAAACTCTCCTATGGATCGGCTGGCCTCGCGACGGCGACGCATCTCCGCCTCGAGATGCTGAAGTACCGCGCCGGCATCGACATCCTGCACGTCCCTTATCGCGGCAGCGCCGACGCGCTGAATGACCTGCTCCCGAACAACGTGCAGATGATGAACGAGATCAACAACATCCCGCACGTCAAGGCGGGCAAGCTGCATCTCCTCAACATCAACAACCCAACGCGGCATTGGGATTTCCCGAACATCCCGACGCTGACCGAACTCGGCCATCCGGATTCGGACGTGCCGATCTGGTACTCGATCCAGGGCCCTCCCGGCTTGCCGGCTGAAATCGCCGAGAAGCTCAACGCAAAGATGCTCGAGATCTCGAAGACCGAGAGCATTCAGAAGAGCCTGCGCGGCGTCAGCGCGGCGCTTCAGCCCATGACGACCAAGGAGATGCGCGCGTTCTTCGATGGCGACAGCCAGAACAACGCCAACCTGATCAAGGCCGCCAAAATCAAGCTCGAATAGCCACAACAACGAGGGCCGGTCGCGCTATGCGGCCGGCCCCCTCTATAACGGCTGTGAAGATAGACCGCCGCACTGGCTCAGTGCGACATCAACACCGGAATCTCGGCATGCGCCAGCAGATGGCTGGTCGCGCCGCCGAAGATCATGTGGCGCAACCGGCTCTGCGTGTAGGCGCCCTTGATGATGAGATCGGCGCCGAGCTTCATCGCTTCGCTCTGCAGCGCCTCGCCAGGTTTGCGCCCCTCGAGCCCGAGGGTGAGCTCGCGGGCGTTGATTCCGTGACCTGCGAGCCAATCACAGCATTGCTCACCAGACGGCCCCGGCGCCGTGATGCCCTCCATGGTGAGAACGGTCACCGACTTGGCCTTCTTCAGCAGTGGCAGCGCATCGGCGTTGGCGCGCGCCTGCTCGGTCGACCGGTTCCATGAAATGACGATATTATCGCCGAACGACTTCACCGGCGCCGGCGGCGCGATCAACATGGGCCGGCCACTCTCGAACAAGACACCTTCGAGCGTTGTCATACGCGGCCCGGTGGCCTCGGCGGTCGGCCGGCCGAGGACGACGATGTCGTAGACCCGGGCCAGCGAGCCAAGGCCGGCATCGTCGACCGAAGCTCCCGCCTTCCAGCGACGGCGCGGTGCCTGACGGCCGCCGAAGTAGCTGTCGAAGCCCTCACGCGCCTTGGCGACGTAGCCGCCGTCGTTCCAGTCCGCCGGCGGAAAGGTGACCGCGACGATCGGATCCGGCGCAACGATCTCGACATGAACCGGCCGAAGCGCGATGCCTTCGATCAGACTCTCGAATTTCCCGGCGAGCTGATCCGCGGTCGCCAGAACGGACGGCATGCTGTCGCTCTGATCACACGGCACGAGGATGGTTTTCATAAAGACCCTCCTTTTTGCTGCCGCCCTCGTGGACCGCCGGTCCCTCAGGCTTGGCTCTCGATCCTCAGGCTGCCCCTCGGATCAGGCGGACGAATCAGTGCCCATTCATCGGGCTTAGGGTGCAACACTAACAGGGAAATGGAAATTTGCGCCAGTCGCACCTTCCGGCGCGCGCGCTCCGTCCACGCGATCCGTCCACGCGGGGCGGACGATCCTTGCCGGCTCAGGCGGCGAGCAGCCGCCCTGCAAGGCCATCGGCGATCAGGCGGCGGGTCTCCGGGATGCCATAGAGCGCGATGAATGAACCGAAGCGCGGCCCCTGGGACTCCCCGAGCAACACTTCGTAGATCGCCTTGAACCACTCCCGCAGCGTCTCCTTCTCGTAGCCGTTGGACTTTCCGGCTTCGTAGACGATGTTCTGGAGATCCTCGGCGGTGGCATCCGGCGCGGCCGCAGCAAGCGCCTTGTCGAGCGCGGTCAGCGCCGCGATCTCAGTCTCGGTCGCGGCGCGGAACTTTTTCTGCGGCTTGACGAAATCGGCGTAGTAGCGGACCGCGTAGCCGACCAGCTTGTCGAGCAGGGGATAGCGCTCCGGGCTCGCACCCTCGACGTGGCGCCTGATGAAGCCCCACAGCACGCTCGCATCGTGAGCGTTCGATGCCGACACGAGGTTGAGCAGCAGGCCGAACGAGATCGGCAATTCCGCGGCCGGCGGCTTGCCGGCATGGATGTGCCAGACCGGATTCTCGATCCGCTGCTTCGGCGCCTCGCCCGGAAACTTCGAGATGAACGTGAGGTACTCGTCGACCGCGCGCGGAATGACATCGAAGTAGAGCCGCTTCGCCGTCCGCGGCTTCTGGTACATATAGAGCGCAAGGCTCTCCGGGCTGGCATATGTCAGCCATTCGTCGATCGAGAGCCCATTGCCCTTCGACTTGGAGATCTTCTCGCCCTTGTCATCAAGGAACAGCTCGTAGACGTAATGGTGCGGCGGGGTGCCGCCCAGGATCGAGCAGATCCGGTCGTAGATCGACGCGTTGGTCTGGTGATCCTTGCCGAACATTTCGAAATCGACATCGAGCGCGGCCCAGCGCATGCCGAAA
>CAZKZT010000174.1:0-4469 GCA_964557265.1 uncultured Hyphomicrobium sp. | reverse complement strand
TCCACTGCAGCTTCACCTGCCCGCCGGTGACGGGGAGCGTCACGTCGCGCCCATCATCATCGGTGAAAGTGATGGTACCCGCCTTGGCGTTCACTTCCTTCATCGGCACGTAGAGCACGCGGCCGCTGGTCGGCGAGATCGGCAGGAACGGGCTGTAGGTCGCCTGGCGCTCGCCGCCAAGGGTCGGCAGCATCACGCCCATGATGTCATCGTAGCGCTCGAGCGCGCGCAGGAGCACCTCGTCGAAGCGCCCGGCCTTGTAATATTCGGTCGCGCTCGCGAACTCGTACTGGAAGCCGAACGTATCGAGGAACCGCCGCAGCATCGCATTGTTATGGTGGCCGAAACTCTCGTAGTCGCCGCCGAACGGGTTCGGTACCGCCGTCAGCGGCTTCTGCAGATAGGGCTCCAACGCCGCCTTGTCCGGCACGTTGTCGGGCACCTTGCGCATACCGTCCATATCGTCCGAGAAGCACAGGAGACGGGTCTTGCGGCGGCCTTCGGTCAGCACCTCGAAGGCATGACGGACCATGGTCGTACGGGCGACCTCGCCGAAGGTCCCGATGTGCGGCAGCCCCGAGGGGCCGTACCCCGTCTCGAACAACACCGGGCGCTCGGGATCGCGCTTGAGCCGGTCCAGCCGCTGGAGCAGCTTGCGCGCCTCCTCGAAAGGCCAGGCGCGGCTGTCGTGGGCGACAGCAATCTCATCGGGGTCGAGACCGAGGGGCGTGTTCGGAAGGGTCATGGCGGCGTGCGGCAGCGCTGATCGCGCCGCCTTCTCCTGGAGTGTTCGGACAGGAACGCGAACCTATGGACGCGAGAGCGTGGCGTCAACGTCCGGCCGTCAATGTGCGGGGCCGAAAAATCCTCCCCACGGCCGCCCTCGAGCACCGATCCGCTCTGCATTTAGCAGAATGTTGACCAATTCTCGAAGCTGAACCGCAACCAGAGTGTGATTTCTACTGCTGCGTGGCCTCGGAGAATGCCGATGCCGCACCGATATGAGCGACGAGACTTATCAAGTCGATGGTTGAACGTCTTCCATGGGTAGTGCGTACATTTCCGATACATCAACGCGCGGTTTCACATCCCACGCGGACGTCTATGCCTTGGCGCCGGTCGGGATCGGCGTCGTCGACCGCGCCACGCGCGTCCTGACCGCAAACGCCAAGTATGCGGAACTGCTCGGACACACGCTCGAGGAGATCATCGGCCGCCGCGTCTGTGACCTGGACCCGCTGGGGGCCGAGAACATCGCGCGCGACTTTGCGCTCCTCGACGATGGCGGTTCGGTGCCCAATCACCAGTTCGTCCGCAACGAACGCATGTTCCAGGTGTCGATTGCGCCCTACCGTGACGATACCGGGGCACTCTCCGCGATCATCGTGACGATGGCCGAGATTACCCAGGAAGCGCGCATGTTCCGCGCGCTCGCCGAGGCCAATCGCGAGCTCAATGACCGGGCCACCCATGACAGCCTGACGGGGCTCTACAATCGCGCCTACTTCGAGGAGACCTTGATCCGCGAATTCAAGCGCACGCAGCGCGATGGCGAGGCGATCTCCCTCGCGCTCCTCGATGTCGACTACTTCAAGCAGTACAACGATCTCTATGGCCACATCGCCGGCGACCACTGCCTGACCGCCGTGGCATCGGCAGCCCAGGCGGCGCTTCTGCGCCCCGGAGATGTCCTGAGCCGATATGGTGGCGAGGAACTGGTCGCAATCCTGGCCGATACCGACGCAGAAGGTGCGTCTCGCACCGCAGAGCGCATACGCGACGCCGTCGCCGCGCTGCAGATTCCGCACGCGCGCAGCCCCTTCGGCGTCGTCACTGTCAGCGTCGGCGTCGCTACAGCCGGCAGTCTGGCCGATACGAGACATCATGAGACGCGCGACCAGCTGGTCGGCGCCGCCGATCACGCCCTCTATCGGGCCAAGGAGAAGGGCCGCAATCAAGTGCAGCTGGCCCCGATCGGCGCCGACAAACCCGACGCCACGCGTCAGCAGCAGCCTGAATTCGCGCGGATGGCGGCGAGCTGAGGATACGATCCAACCCCAGGCAGACGCCGCATGCGGCGCGAGCGTCAGCCGGCATCTCGGCCGCTACATCTTCGCGCCGGGCAATCGGCTCGCCTGCTTCACCCAACGCACGAACTGCTTCTCGTCGAGCGCCTCATCCTCATGGATGTGCAGATAGCGCACGTCCTGCTGCTTGGACGTGACGGGCGGCTCCGGGCTGAGCGACGCGCCCTTGAAAAAGGCAACCTTCACGTACTTCGCGAAGCAGTGGAAGCTCATGAACCAGGTGCTCTCCTCTCCCGGCGCACCGTAGAATGGCGAGTTCCACTTCACCGCCTTGCGCACGCCCGGGACGGCGGCGACGACCAAGGCGTCGAGGCGCTGGCCGAGGTCGCGTTTCCAACCCGGCATAGCAGCGATATAGGCCTGGGTCGGCGCATCACCATAGCCCTTGCTGATCTGCGGATTGCCGCCCGAGAGCAGCTTCGGCGCCGGCACGTCTCGCTTGACGGGCGCCTTCTTCGCCACTTTGGCCGGTTTCTTCGCCGTCTTGTCGGCCATGGTGTTCACCTCGCGATCGGACGGATAGACTATCAGGGATATCGTGTTCGCAACGAGCTGCAAGAGGCGAGTACGCCCGGCTACCGGAGGAAACCATGCGGAACTATGAAACGGCCTATCGTGACATGAGCGTGGCTGCGGCCGAGCGCGACCTCCTGCAAGGGCGCCTCGAAACCGGCCTCAACGCAGCGATCGAATGCTGCGACCGATGGGCTTCCGGCGACCGCATCGCGCTCGAATGGATCGGGCGTGATTTCAAGCGCGAGACGGTCACCTACGCCGCGCTGAAGGCAGAGTCGGAGCGGTTTGCGAGCCTGCTGAAGAAGCGCGGCATCGGCAAAGGCGACATCGTCGCCGGGCTGCTGCCCCGCATCCCCGAGCTGCTGGCCGTGATCGTCGGCACGTGGCGCGCAGGCGCCGTCTACCAGCCGCTGTTCACGGCGTTCGGCCCGAAAGCCATCGAAACCCGCATCACCGGCGACGGCGGCAGCGGCGCCAAGCTCGTCATCACGGATGGCGCCAACCGGTCGAAGCTCGACGATGTCGCGGACTGCCCGCCGATCATCGAGGTCGATCGCAGCGGCGCGAAGCCCGACTGCCTCGCGCGTCTTCTCGCCGATGAACCGATCGGCACTGCTCCAGTCACGCTCACTGGCAGCGACCCGTTCGTCCTGCTCTACACCTCCGGCACAACCGGCAAGCCGAAAGCCGTGCTCTATCCGTTGGCGATGCTGCTCCCTGTCGGCATCTACATGCGCGACGCGATCGACCTCAAACCAACCGATCGCTACTGGAACATTGCCGATCCCGGCTGGGCCTACGGAATGCTCTATGCGGTGATCGGGCCGCTGATGCTCGGCCACACGACGACATTCTACGAGGGCGGCTTCACCGTCGAGGCGACGCTGCGCATCGTGCGCGACCTCGGCACGACCAACTTCGCCGGCGCGCCGACCGCCTATCGCCTGCTGATGGCCGCCGGTGCCGAGGCCGCCAAGGTCGCGGCCGGGCAGCTCCGCGTGGCTTCAAGCGCCGGTGAGCCGCTCAATCCTGAAGTGGCTCGCTGGGCCAAAGCCTCGCTCGGCGTCGCGCTCAAGGATCACTACGGGCAGACCGAGACGGCGATGCTGGTCAACAATCACCACGCGCTCGCACATGCGGAGAAAGAGGGCTCGGCCGGCTACGCGATGCCGGGTTTCCATGTCGAGGTCATCGGCGATGACCTCAATCCGGTGCCTGCCGGTACACCGGGCATTCTGGCCGTCGACATGACGCGGTCGCCGCTCAATACGTTCAACGGCTACTGGCGCGCCGATACGCCCGCAATCCGGGGCAAGTGGTACCTGACCGGCGACACGATGATGCGCGACGAGGACGGCCACTTTTTCTTCGTCGGCCGCAGCGACGACATCATCACGTCGTCCGGCTACCGGATCGGCCCGTTCGACGTCGAAAGCGCGCTGATCGAGCACCCGGCGGTGGCCGAGGTCGGCGTGATCGGCAAACCCGACCCGGAGCGCACTGAGATCGTCAAGGCGTTCATCGTGCTCAAGGCTGGCCGCGAAGGCACTGCCGAGCTGACCACGGAGTTGCAGGAACACGTGCGCCGCCGGCTCGCATCGCACGCCTTCCCGCGCGAAATCTCCTATCTCGCCGAGCTGCCGAAGACGCCGAGCGGCAAGATCCAGCGGTTCATTCTGCGGCGAATGGACTAGGCTGCGGACTTTAAATTCACCTCAGCTCGCGGCGAGATGTCGAGTGAATTCAAGGTCCAAAATTGCTCTAGAACTCTATGATTTCTAAAGCGTCTTTTGGACCTTGAATGCGACGTGGCGATCAGTTCATCCGTGGGTCGCATTTAAGGTCCGACGCTTTAGCGCTGCCGCT
>CAZKZT010000173.1:0-7800 GCA_964557265.1 uncultured Hyphomicrobium sp. | reverse complement strand
CGATGCGCGTCTTGCCGGTTTCCGCGTCGATCTCGATCTCGGCGATGTGCACGCCCGAAGGGAACGTGAAATTCTTCGGGTCGTAGAACGAGCCTTCCTTGAGACCGGGCTCGATCACCTCGGGATCGAACTTGTGCGCGACGTAGGCCTGCAGCGCCACTTCGCCGAAGGTCATTTTCTTGTTGGTGCCGCGTCCCAGGAACTCGCCGGCCTCGAAGTCGACGGTGTCCTCCGGCACCTCCATGCAGGCGGCGGCAACGCGCTTGCCCTTGGCGACGATCTTCTCCGCGGCCTTGACGATCGCGGATGCGCCGACCGCGCCCGAGCGCGAGCCGTAGGTGCCCATGCCCATCTGCACCTTGTCGGTGTCGCCGTGGACGATGGACACGCTGTCGAGCCCGACGCCGAAATTCGACGCGATGACCTGTGCGAACGTCGTCTCGTGGCCTTGGCCGTGGCTGTGCGAGCCGGTCAGCACCTCGATCGTGCCGACGGGATTGACGCGGATCTCCGCGCTTTCCCAAAGCCCGACACCGGCGCCGAGAGAACCGACCGCGCGCGACGGTGCGATGCCGCACGCTTCGATGTAGGCGGAGAAGCCGAGGCCGCGCAGCTTGCCGACCTTCGCGCTCGCCGCTTTGCGCTCGGCGAAGCCCTTGTAGTCGGCCATCTTCAGTGCGGTGTCGAGGCAGCGCCCATAGTCACCGGCGTCGTAGGCCATGATCACCGGCGTCTGGTGCGGGAACGATTTGACGAAGTTCTGGCGGCGGAACTCGGCCGGATCGCGTCCGGTTTCGCGCGCCGCGACCTCCATCAGACGTTCGACGACGTAGGTGGCCTCAGGCCGTCCAGCGCCGCGATAGGCATCGACGGGTGCTGTCGTCGTGTAGACGCCGTCGACCTCGCAGTAGATCGAGGGGATGGCATACTGGCCCGACAGCAGCGGCGCGTAGAGGTACGTCGGCACAGATGATGCGAACGTCGACAGATACGAGCCGAGGTTGGCTTTCGTCTTGGCGCGCAGTGCGAGGATGTTCCCGCTCGCATCCATCGCCAGTTCGGCCGTTGTCAGGTGATCACGCCCGTGCGCATCCGCGAGGAATGCTTCGCCGCGCTCGGCCGTCCACTTGACCGGACGGCGGACCTTCTTCGCGGCCCACACGCACACCGTCTCTTCGGCGTAGATGAAGATTTTCGAGCCGAAACCACCGCCGACGTCCGGTGCGATGACGCGCAGCTTGTTCTCGGGCGCGATGCCGATGAAGGCCGAGAGCACGAGACGCGCGACGTGCGGGTTCTGGCTGGTCGTGTAGAGCGTGAACTGGTCCTGGCCGTCGTCGTAGTCGCCGATCGCGGCGCGCGGCTCCATCGCGTTCGGCACCAGCCGGTTGTTGACGATGTCGAGCTTGGTCACGTGCGCGGCTTTGGCGAAGGCGGCATCGACCGCATCCTTGTCGCCGATGTGCCACTGGTAGACGGTGTTGCCCGGCGCCTCGTCGTGGATCTGCGCCTTGCCGGGGGCCTGCGCGCTCCCGAGATCGATGACGGCGGGCAGCTCGCCGTAGTCGACCTCGACAAGTGCCGCGGCGTCTTTGGCCTGATTGAGCGTTTCGGCGATGACGACGGCGACGTGATCGCCGACGTAGCGCACCTTGCCGACCGCGAGCGCGGGATGGGCGCCGGCCTTCATCGGCGAGCCATCCTTGGAGTGGATCATCCAGCCGCAAATCAGGCCGCCGATCTTGTCGGCGGCGAGGTCGGCGCCGGTGAAGATGTCAACGACGCCCGGCGAGTCCAGCGCGGCCTTGATGTCGATGCTGTTGATCGTCGCGTGGGCGACCGGCGAGCGCACGAACACCGCGTAGGTCTGGCCATGGCGGTTGATGTCGTCGACGTACTGGCCTTTGCCGGTGATGAAACGCAGGTCTTCCTTGCGCTTGACCGAAGCGCCAATGCCTTGATCTGTCATGGGGAGATCTCCTGTCCCGGGATCACGCTATTCGGCAGCGATCTTGGCGCCGCTCTGGGCAGCGCCCATGGCAGCAGCGCCGGCTTCGACCGCGCGGACGATGTTGTGATAGCCGGTACAGCGACAGATATTGCCTTCGAGCTCTTCGCGGATGGTGCGTTCGTCGACGCCGGATCCGTTGCGGTTGACGAGGTCGACCGCGGACATGATCATGCCGGGCGTACAGAAGCCGCATTGCAGCGCGTGATGCTCGCGGAACGCCTCTTGCATCGGGTGCAGCGTGCCGCCCTTGGCGAGGCCCTCGATCGTCACCACTTCGGCGCCATCGCAGGATACGGCGAGCACGGCGCAGCTCTTCACGGCGTTGCCATCGAGATGGACCGTGCAGGCGCCGCACTGGCTGGTGTCGCAGCCGACGTGGGTCCCGGTGAGGCGCAGGTTGTTGCGCAGGAAATCGACCAGCAGCGTCCGCGGGTCGATGTCCGCCGTCACGCGGCGTCCATTGGCAGTGAGGGTTATTTGGGTCATTCAGCGTCCTCCGGGTGAATTTGTTATGTCGGCGGCCATTGGTGAACCGCGGTTGGGGTCGATCCTGCGCCGCCGTTTAGAATGCGTCAAGACGGCGTGTCCTGACGGTTCGACCAAAGGCGAAACCGTGGCGGCGCGCGGCGGTTTTCGCGTTGCAGCGCACGCTCACGCAACTGTGTCCTCGCGCATTGAGACACGGCAACGATAGCGGGTAGAGTTGGCCCGCCGGCCTGGTGGGCAGAGGCACCAAAAAGAAAGCCGATTGGGAGGAGACATTTCATGAAACGTGACGATAGCCTGACAGGCCCGGGGGCCACGCGCCGGGAAGCGCTCAAACTTGCAGGCGGCGCGGCGGCGCTCGGCGTGCTCTCCGGCGCCATGCCGACGGCCGCGCGGGCAGCGGCACCGATGCTCGGCGTCTCGCGCCCGTCGATCTACCGCTTCAAGCTCGGCGCGTTCGAGGTGACGAACATTCTCGACGGCTTCGTGCAGGGCAACGGGCCGCATCCGACGTTCGGCAACAACCAGACCGCCGAGGTGGTCCAGGAGTACGCCAAGTCCCAGGGCCTGCCGCCGACGCGGATGGAGAACCCTTACGTCAACACGCTCGTCAACACGGGCAAGGAACTGGTGCTGTTCGACGCCGGCAACGGCAAGGCGCGCATGAAGACCGCAGGGCATCTGCCCGACCTCATGCGGACAGCCGGCTACAAGCCCGAGGATGTCGATATCGTCGTCATCACGCACGCGCACCCCGATCACATGGGCGGGCTCATCGCGGACGGCAAACCGGTCTACCCGAACGCACGCTACATGATCTGCGACCGCGAGTTCGACTACTGGCACAAGGGCGAGAACATCCCCGACGCCCGCAAGGCGAACCGCGAACTCTTCATGCAGCAGGTGGTGCCGCTTGCCGAGAAGTTCGCGATGATCAAGGACGGCTCGGACGTGACGGGTGGTATTCGCGCGCAGGCCGCCTTCGGCCACTCGCCGGGTATGCTTGCCTTCCGCATCGAGAGCGAGGGCAGACAGCTCCTCAACTGGGCCGACACTGCCAATCACTACATCATGTCGATCCAGCAGCCGGATTGGCACGTGAGCTTCGACCAGGACAAGGAAGCTGCTGTCGCAAATCGGCGCAAAACCTTCGACATGGTCTCCGCCGACAGAATTCCCGTCGTCGGCTTCCATATGCCGTTCCCCTCGGTCGGCTTCGTCGAGAAGACCGGCACGAGCTACCGCTGGGTACCGGCAAGCTACCAGTTTAATTTGTAGCTATCTCGCTCTGGGTTGTTTCGCTCACGCCCATGTTCGCTGCGCTCACGGGCTCCGCGGGGGCGGCCTTTCGGCCGGCGCGTCGCCACGAAGGGGCGCTCCTTTGGAGCGACCGCGCGCTCAGGAAGGATGCGCGCGATCGAGAGCGGCGTGGGCTAATCCGCCTGTGTCCGGGAGCAAGGCGACCCGGCGCGGAGCGCCGCCCTCGCGGAGCCGGCGAGCACAGCGAGCTCGGCGTGAGCGAAACATGCGCCGGCGTGTCGCAAAATGATTGACTTCGTTCGGTCAATCATTTTGCGTCCTGTACGGTTCACTCCCGCCTTCGCAGGTTCCCGATTCTCAACGGCAAAACCCCATGACCCGATCTGATCCCTATTGGTGGGACGCCGCGCCGCCAGCGACGCTGCCCCAGGTTCCCGTGCGTGGCCAGTGTGACGTCGTCATCGTCGGTGCCGGCTACACCGGTCTCTCCGCCGCCATCACGCTGGCGCGGGCGGGGCGCAGCGTTCAGGTGTTCGACAAGATGCGCCCGGGCGAGGGTGCGTCCACGCGCAACGGCGGCATCGCGAGCGGCAACCTGCGGCCGTCATTCGATGAGCTTTCGAAGAAGTTCGGCGAGCCCGCCGCGCGCGCGATCATCGAGGAAGCGAAGGTGGCGCGCGAGGATCTCGCGGGCTTCATCGAGCGCGAAAAGATCGAGTGTGATTTCGCGATTACCGGCCGCTTCACGGGCGCGTCGACCGCGGCCGACTATGAGCGTCTCGCCCGCGAGGCCGATATGCTTTCGCGGACGACCGGGATCACGGCACATCCGGTGGCGAAGTCGGAGCAGCACACCTACCTCGGCACCGACTTCTATCACGGCGGCGCCGTCCGCATGGACATCGGCGGGCTGCATCCGGCGAAGCTGCACGCGGGGATGCTGCGGCTTGCACTGGCGGCCGGTGCGATCGTGCACGGCGGCACGGCGGTCCGCGGTGTGCGCAGCGATGGCCTCGACTATGAGGTTGAGACCGCGCGCGGCCGCGTCAAGGCACGCCACGTCATCACCGGAACCAACGGCTATGCCGACCGCTCGGACAAATGGCTGCGCCGCCGCCTCGTGCCGGTGCGGAGCCGCATCATCGCGACCGCGCCGCTCTCCGACAACCTGATGCGGCAGCTCATGCCGAAGCGCATGATGCTCTCGGAGACGCGCAAGCTGCACTATTATTACCGCCCGTCGCCGGACGGCCGGCGCATCTTGTTCGGCGGCCGCGATGGCACCATCGCGGGTGATCCAACGTGGCCGACGGAGCATCTGCGCGAAGCGCTGGTCGACATTTTCCCTGAACTCGACGACGTCGAGCTGACCAACAGCTGGTTCGGTCACGTCGCCATGAACCGCGATATGATCCCGCGCATCTTCTCGCGCTCGGGAATGCGCTATGCGGCGGGCTACTGCGGCTCCGGTGTCGTATGGGCCCGCTGGGCGGGCCAGAAGGCGGCGTGGCAGATCCTCGGTGAAGACCGCGGCGCCTCCGCGCTCGACATGCGTCCGCCGCCGATGATCCCGCTCTACAACGGTACGCCGTGGTTCATGCCGGGCGTGTTCGCATGGCTGACGATGCAGGACCGTCGCACCCATCCGCGCCGCCGGCGCGCCAGACCGCGGGCAACCCCATGACCGCAACGGCTGAGGCTGGTGAGGAAGCTGGTGGGGCGCTGCCGTCCGATGCGCCGCGCGTCAGCATCGCGACGACATATAAGCGCGCGCTCGGTCTGCTCGCGCCAGAACGCTGGCTCGCGGGCAGCCTCGTCGCCGCCAACGTCATCATCGGCGTCGTGTTGCTGGCAGAGCCGATCCTGCTCGGCCGCGTCGTCGATGCGCTGTCGCAGGGCTCCGGCGCCTTCCCGCTGATCGGCCTGTGGGCCGCGATCGGGTTGTTCGGCATTCTCGCGGGCGTGGTGGTCGCGGTTGCCGCTGATCGGCTCGCCCATCGTCGCCGGCTGATCGCGATGGCGCAGGCCTTCGATCAGGCGATCACGCTGCCGATCAGCTATCATGCGCGCAAAGGGTCCGGCGCCGTCATCCGCGCGATCCAGCAAGGCACCGATTGCCTGTTCGGGCTGTGGCTGACGTTCATGCGCGAGCATCTCGCGGCACTGGTGTCGATCGCACTGCTGATCCCGACCGCGATCTCGATGGACAGCCGCATGGCCGCGCTGCTGCTCGGCCTCGGCGTCATCTATCTCATCGCCAACATGTTCGTGTTCAAGCGCACGATCGACCAGCAAGGCGAGGTCGAGCGCTATCATCGCGAGCTGGCGGGCCGCGTCGGCGACGTGCTCGGCAATGTCACGGTGGTGCAGAGCTACGTCCGTTTCGAGGCGGAATCGTCGGCGGTGCGGAACCTGATGCGTGATCTGCTCGCGGCGCAGTATCCGGTCCTGACGTGGTGGGCGGCGGTGATGGTGCTGACGCGCGCGGCGTCGACGATCACGATGGTCGCGATCTTCGCGCTCGGGGCATTGCTCGTCCAGCGCGGCGAGTTGACGGTCGGCCAGGTCGTCAGCTTCGTCGCCTTTGCGACGCTGCTGATCGGCAAGCTCGACCAGCTTTCGCATTTCTTCCTCGGCCTGTTCCAGCAGAAGCCCGCAATCGACGCCTATTTCGAGCTGATCGATGCGACGAGCCCGGTGCTCGACAGACCCGGCGCGAAGGCGCTTGAGACGACGCGCGGGCACGTGCGCTACGAGGACCTGACGTTCCGTTTCCCCGATGGCACGATCGGTTGCGACAACCTCAACTTCGAGGCGCTGCCGGGTGAGACGGTGGCGCTGGTCGGCCATACGGGCGCCGGCAAGACGACGGCGCTCGCCCTGCTGCAGCGCCTGCGCGATCCGCAGGAAGGCCGCATCACGGTCGACGGTTTCGACATCCGCGATGTGACGATGGCGTCGCTCCGGAAATCGATTGCGGTGGTGTTCCAGGACGCCGGGCTGTTCAATCGCTCGATCGCGGAGAACATCCGTATCGGCAAGCCCGACGCGACTGATGCCGAGGTACAGAAAGCCGCGGAGCTTGCCGGTGCGCACGAGTTCATCGTGCGCAAGCAGGGTGGTTATGGCTTCCTGATCGGCGAACGCGGCGCGGCGCTCTCCGGCGGTGAGCGTCAGCGCATCTCGATCGCCCGCGCCATCCTCAAAGATGCGCCGATCCTGATCCTCGATGAAGCGACGAGCGCGCTCGACGCCGAGACCGAGGCGCTGAACAAGCGGGCGCTCGACGCGCTACGTCAGGGCCGCACGACCTTCATCATCGCGCATCGCCTCTCGACCGTTGCGAACGCCGACAAAATCCTGGTGATGGAGCGGGGCGCGATCATCGAACGCGGCACCTTCCGCGAGCTGGTCGCGATGAAGGGCCTGTTCGCGCGGCTGGTTGCAGAGGGCGGGTTCACGGAACCGACGGAGATCGAGCACGACGCTTGATTTTCTTCTCCGCGGTCGCGTACGCGACCGCGGCAAGAAAAGGCTACTCCAGCGCGACCTCGCGCTCGAGGAACGCCGCCACATCCGCGCCTGCGACCTCGCGGGTGACGAACGCTTCGCCGATGCCGCGGAGCAGGATCAGCGTGAGCTGGCCGCTCTGCACCTTCTTGTCCTGCTGCATCAGCGCAAATAGTGCCTGCGGATCGGGGCGGTCGGTTCCGGGGATATGCGCGACGCGCGTCGGCAGTCCAACCGCGCGCAGGTGTTGCTCGATGCGCGCGGCAGTCCCGGCCGGGCAGAGCCCGCGCTCCTCCGAGAAACGCGCGGCCTGCGCCATGCCGATCGCCACGGCCTCGCCATGCAGGAGGCGGCTCGAATACCCCGCCCACGCTTCGAGCGCGTGGCCGAAGGTGTGGCCGAGGTTCAGGAGCATACGGTCGCCCGTCTCGGTCTCGTCGCGTTCGACGATGCGCGCCTTGGCCGTGATGCTGACGACGATCGCCTCGGTGAGGCTTTGGGGATCGTTGCCGAACACGCTCTGCCAATGCTTC
>CAZKZT010000172.1:0-7808 GCA_964557265.1 uncultured Hyphomicrobium sp. | reverse complement strand
TCCCGGCCGGCGAGCTCGGCGAAGTTCGGCTCGTGCACGCAACGCAGGTGGATGCACACGCCATCCCGCGAGACCGCGCCGTAGAACGGCGGCTCCCCGTAGAGGAAGTCGATCGCGAAGCCGACCTTGTCGCGGTAGTAGGCAGCGCTCGCGGGGACATCGCGCACGAACAGGATCGGGGTGATCGAGGTTAGCTTTGTCGGTGACTTGCTCATGGAAAGTACCGTTTCAGTTGCCTTGCGCGTTTGCGACGAAGAAAGGCTATCGCTCCACATCCCGCATCAGGAACGCCACCGGTACCGAGAGGGCACCGCAAATGGCGAACAGGGTGAACGCATTGATATACCCGATCATGGCGGCCTGTCGCTGCAACTCGTTGGCGAGGGCGAACAGCCCGCCCTGTGTCTCGGGATTCCACAGGCCGACGACACCCGGATAGGCGAGCACCCTATTGAACGGTGAGATGTGCTCGGTCAGCGTCGAGTAATTGGCCGCGGTCGAGCGCACGAGCACGATGACGGCGAGCGAGATGAAGAGGCTCGAGCCGAAGTTGCGCACGAGGTGAAACACCGACATGCCATCGGTGATGCGGCCTTTGTCGAGCGTGGCGAAAGCGAGCACCGACATCGGCGTGAACGCGAGTCCGAACCCGAAGCCCTGCAGTGCGTTGGTCCAGAACACGTCGAAATCGGTAAAATTGATGTCGAGGTTCGCCATGCCCCAGCCGGCGAAAGCCTGACACGCCATGCCGAGCGCCAGCGTGAACCGTGGATAAAGCCGCGTCATCGGCACGATGATGAAGAACGATGCCCAGTTGCCGAGGCCGCGCGACGCGAGCAGCAAGCCGATCGAGCTGTCGGGATAGCCGCGCAGGTCATGCATCATGCCGGGAAACAGCGCCATCGCGGTGAAACTCAGCGCGCCCATCACGAACGCGACGATGAGGCCGAGCGAGAAGTTGCGGTCGAGCAGCAGGGTCGGATCGAGGAACGGCTTCTTGGCGCTGAAGGTGTGGACGAGAAATATCCAGAAGGCACCGACCGCGATCAGCAGCTCGATCCAGATTTCAGTCGACTCGAACCAGTCGAGCCGGTTGCCGCGGTCCATGATCAGCTGCGCGGCTGCGATCGTCACCGAGAGGGCGATGAAGCCTGTCCAGTCGAAATTCCGGTTCTCGCGCGATGTGTGCGCGGAAAGCGCGAACCAGGTGACGGCGGAGGCTATGAGCCCCGGCGGCACGATCATCAGGAATGCGGCGCGCCAGCCGTAGAGCTCGCTGATGAGGCTGCCGAAAAGGGGCCCGGAAACAGGCCCGAAAACGCCGCCGATGCCCCAGATCATCATGACCATCGCGTGCAGATGACGCGGAAAACTGGCGAGGATGATCGCCTGGCCCATCGGCATGATCGGGGCGCCGAACAGGCCCTGGCCGATGCGGAACGCGATCAGCGATTCGAGGCTGGTCGCGAAGGCGCACAGAAACGACGAGATGGTGAAGCCGAACACCGAGCCGAACATCACCGTGCGCCAGCCGAGCCGGCTCGCGAGCCAGCCGACCAGCGGCGTGCCGATCGCGGTCGCGATGAGATTGAAGGTGATCACCCAGGCGATCTGATCCTGGGTCGCCGACATCGAGCCTTTGATCTGCGGCAGCACGACGTTGGCCATCGTGATCGTCATGCCGAACAGCAGCGTGCACAGCTGCACCATCAGCAGGATGAGCCACTGGCGGCCTGTAACGCCTGCAAGGCCGGACGGTGCGGTCTGGGTGGTCATGCCTGTCGATGGACGGGGGCTGCGTGGCGGAGCGGTGCCGCTCGCAGTCGTATAAGATCAGGTCGGCCGAGGACTGTCATCCGGTTAGCTTCGCAGGGGCGGCTGATCGTGATCTGCATCAAGACAAGGGTGGGGGAACGCGTGCGGCCGCTCGGCCGTTGCTCTGTCGGAAGAACGAAGCTCATAACAAAGATGGACCGCGGACTGGAGGTTCGGCGATGGAAATCGTGCATTTCGAATCCGATGGCTTCATCCCCAACAACCCGACGTTGCCGCTCGCCTGCTACCGCGGCGCGATCGACGTTGCCGGCGGTGATGCCGAGCAGGGGATCATCCGTCACTTCGCGCGTCACGGCTGGGGGGATGCCTGGATCAACGGCATCTATCCTTTTCAGCATTACCACGCGACGGCGCACGAGGTGCTTGGCATCGCGCGGGGCCGTGTGCTGGTCCAGTTCGGCGGGCCGCATGGTCCACATTTGGAGGTGGCGGGCGGGGATGTCGTGCTGATCCCGGCGGGGGTTGGCCATTGCCGGCTCGATATGAGCCACGACCTCTCGGTCATCGGCGCCTACCCCGAGGGGCAGAGCGCCGACCTCAGGCGCGATACCGCCGCAGATTTCCGGGGGGCGCAGGCGCGTATCGCTGAAGTACTGTTGCCGCGGCTCGATCCGGTGACAGGCACCGCTTTCCTGGTGCCCGAGCGGCGTCAGTGAGCCCCAGCTTATCCGCTTTGCGGTTCCCATCGGCCGGTGTCTCGACTATGTATCGGGCCCGGTGGCGCAGCCGGTCTGGCGAGCGGAGCTAAGGTTCGTACCCGCGAGGGCGCGGCCGGTGCCGGTGGATCGCGCCCTGCCTCCACCTCGAGAGACCGCCCGCCTGGAGATACCCGCCATGACTGCCAAAGCGCCCGTGCCGAAGCCCGGGATCCTCGACATCCAGGCCTATGTGCCCGGCGAGAGCAAGGTGCCGGGGGGGCTCAAGCCGATCAAGCTGTCATCGAACGAGACGCCGCTCGGCGCGAGCCCCAAGGCGGTCGCCGCCTATGAAGCGCTGGCCGGTGAGCTGGCGCTGTACCCGGATGGCGCGTCGACGGCGCTGCGGAACGCGATCGGCCGCGTGTACGGTCTCGATCCGAACCGCATCGTGTGCGGCTGTGGCTCGGACGAACTCCTGAACCTCCTCGCGCACGCCTTTCTCGCGCCTGGCGACGAGTGCCTTTTCACCGAGCACGGCTTTCTCGTTTACAAGATCGTGACGCTCGGCAACGGCGCGACACCGGTGATCGCACCGGAGAAGAATTTCACGACCGACGTCGACGCGCTGATCGCGCGGTTGACGCCGCGCACCAAGGTCGTTTTCCTCGCCAATCCGAACAACCCGACGGGCACGTACATCCCGTTCGATGAAGTGCGCCGCCTGCACGCGGCGCTGCGCCCGGACACCCTGTTGGTGCTCGATTCCGCCTATGCCGAGTACGTGCGCCGCAATGATTACGAGGCCGGCATCGAACTGGTCGCGACGACGCAGAACACCGTGATGACGCGGACTTTCTCGAAGATCCACGGTCTCGCCGGACTGCGCCTCGGCTGGGCATATTGCCCGGCTGGGATCGCGGATATTCTCAATCGCATCCGCGGGCCCTTCAACGTCACCGCAGCGGCGATCGCCGCGGGCGTTGCCGCGATCGAGGACGCCGCCCACCTCGAGCGGTCGGTCGCGCACAACGATAAGTGGCTCGCGTGGGTGACCGAGGAAATCGGCAAGCTCGGCCTCAAGGTGACGCCGAGCGTCGGCAACTTCATCCTGATCCACTTCGATGCAAGTGGCGCGCATAATGCGTCTGCGGCCGACGAATTCCTGAAGACGCGCGGCATCATCATGCGCCGCGTTGCCGGCTATGGTTTGCCGAACGCGCTCCGTATGACAATCGGCACCGAAGCGGACAATCGTACGGTGGTCGCCGCGCTCGCCGACTTCCTCAAGGCCGGCACGCGATGAGCCGGCACTTCGATACCGTAGCGCTGATCGGCATCGGCTTGATTGGCTCGTCGATCAGCCATGCGATCCGCCGTGGCGGCTTGGCGCGCCGGATCGTCGGATCGGCCAAGACCGAAGCAACGCGCGCGACGGCGCTGCGCCTCGGCCTCGTCGACGAGGCTTTCGAGCATGCGGCCAACGCGGCCCTGGAGGCGGACCTCGTCATCCTGTGCGTTCCGGTTCTCGCGTGCGGGCCTGTTGCGGCCGAGATCTCCGGCGCGCTCAAGCCCGGCGCGATCCTGACGGACGTGGGCTCGGTGAAGGGGTCGGTGCTGGCGGACGTCAGGCCGCATGTGCCCGACGGGGTCCATTTCATTCCCGGCCATCCGATCGCGGGAACCGAGCAATCAGGTCCCGAATCGGGCTTCGCCACACTGTTCGATGGCCGCTGGTGCGTCCTGACACCACCTGAAGGCGCCGATCCTGAAGCGGTTCAGCGGCTCAAGGCGTTCTGGCAGGCGCTTGGCAGTAACGTCGAGGTGATGCAGGCCGATCATCACGACATGGTGCTGGCGATTACCAGTCACGTGCCGCATCTCATCGCGTTCAACATCGTCAATACGGCAGCGCATCTCGAACGCGTCACCGAGAGCGAAGTGATCAAGTTCTCAGCCGGTGGTTTCCGCGACTTCACCCGCATCGCGGCCTCTGATCCGACCATGTGGCGGGACGTGTTCCTGACGAACCGCGGCGCCATGATCGAGATGCTGGGCCGGTTCATCGAAGACTTGCTGCATCTTCAGCGCGCGATGCGGTTCGGCGATGGCGACGAGCTGTTCAAGCGGATCACGGAAGCACGTCATATACGCCGCGGCATCATTCAGGCTGGCCAGGACACCGCTGCCGCGGACTTCGGCCGCAGGCCCGCAGCCTCGGACAGCGACGACTCCAAGGCATAAAAAAAATCGACGTCGGCACGTAGCCGACGTCGATCTCCAATTCGTCCGGTCCTGCAGGCGCTATTTCAGCGGCTTATGCTTGGCGCCGTGCTTCTCCCACAAATCGTGGCGCTCCTGGCGGCCATCGCTGTGGGTGATGCTGATGCCCCACCATTTACGGCGGACTTCGCTGTAGTGGACTTCAGGATCGTAAACCAGCTTGGTCAGAGAAAGATTCTCAGACGAAAGCCGGCCGATGGCCTGAACCACCAGGTAAGAATTGACGACCAGATTGCGGCGCGTCGTTTCGAGCGACACCTGGGCAGCCAGATATTCCTGCTCGGCGTTGAGGACGTCGAGGATCGTGCGCTGGCCAACCTTCTGTTCTTCGCGAACGCCGGTCAGGGCGGTGCGTGCTGCCGCGACCTGCGACTGATCCGACTCGAGCTGAGCCCGTGATGCCGTCAGCTGAGCCCAGGCGCTGAACACGGCCTCGCGTGCTTCCGTCCGGTAGCGCTCGATTTCCTGCAGCAGGCTCAAATGCGTGTGCTTGGCCTGCCGCACGCGGGCGTGAACCTCGCCGCCGGCATAGATCGGAATGCTGACGCGACCGCTGACCGTGGTGCCTTCCCGTTCGTCGATCGTCTGAGACGGGTCGAAGCGCTGGCTGTAGCCTGCCTCCAAGCTCACGCTCGG
Organism: uncultured Hyphomicrobium sp.; assembly: GCA_964557265.1. Lineage (GTDB taxonomy): Bacteria > Pseudomonadota > Alphaproteobacteria > Rhizobiales > Hyphomicrobiaceae. The sequence continues at coordinate 2,418 of CAZKZT010000172.1, read as the reverse complement.
CAGCAACTCGCCCCAAATGCGATCGACCGTGAACCTTGCAGCCTGCTCCCGATAGAGCGCGGCGACGACGGCGGGCGCTTCCTTGATCGCAATGCCAACCGCTTCGTCCTGCGTGCGCGGCAGCTTCGCGTAGGCGCCGCGCGGCTCGACCAGGCGGCCGGGAGGATGACCGACGATCCTCTCGTAGGCAGCGCGGCTGATCTTGAGATTCGAGCGCGCCAGATCGAGCGCTGAGATCGAGCCGGCGCGCCGGGCCTCGGCCTGGGCAACGTCGGTACGGGTCACTTCGCCGACGGCGAAGCGATCGCGTGTGGCCTGCAATTCACGCGACAGGACGTTGACGTTATTCTCGCGCAGGCGAAGGATGGCCTGGTCGCGCACAACATCCATGAAGGCGGTGACGCCATCGAGAAGAACGCCTTGCTCGACGATCCGCAGATTCTCGCGGCCGGCCCGCACCACGGCTTCGGCTTCGCTCACGGCATTGACCGTGCGAAACCCGCTGAAAATCGGCTGTGAGAGGCTGACGCTATAGCCCTTGGACGTATTGCCACCGTCGCCAACGGCACCCGGCCGTGACCGCTGCCAATCGTGCGTCACGTCGGCGGAAGCGCCAATATTCGGGCGGAAACCGGAATTCGCGCGCGCAACCTCTTCATCGGTTGCTCTCAGACGTGCGCGTTCCGCGTCGATTCGTGGATTGTATTTGTAGGCAGCAGCCAACGCTTGATGAAGTGTTTCGGCGGCAACCGGAGCCGCCGTGCCAGCAATGCCGGCGATCAGCAAGCTCGCGCCCAGCCACACCCACGTTGTGCGGGTCCGGCAGGTCGGACGGTTGGATCGACACAAATTCATTGCCATTCGGTCTGTATCCGGCATCGCGGGTTGCTCGTACGTGTTCCCACCCCAACTCTCAACACGCCACAACAAGCAACTACCACGCCCTCAAGGCCCGATCATAATAACTAGCCAAACAGGACAAGCGACTCACTACCCCACGCGGTCATTAGTGGTGTGATCCACCACGAAGGAAAGTGAAAAGGAGGCGTTTACTAAGATGAACCCCTTTGGCGTGGCCTTAAGTCAACAGTATGATCGGTGTGCGTTCCAATGAATCGGGTGGTGCACGGCATATTGCACCGTTGGCCCGCCCGCTTCACTTCCGCCGTGGCCGCAGTGGAGCGATTGCACTGACGGCGCACACTCGGTATAAGCGGCCCATCTCAACGTTCTGAGAGCCCGCGCGGCACCCTTGGAGGCTGGCGGGCAGATGCTCGGGTGCCCCGCTCATCGAGATGAGCCGGGGCCGGTTTTGTTTTGGAGACACCAGAATGGCTCAGGCCAATGTGATCAAGGCTGCGGCGCGTGCCGTGGGCGGCAAGGGGACCGCTCGCGCCGTGCGTCGTGCGGGCAATGTCCCGGCGGTAGTATACGGCGGCGGCGAGAAGGTTGCCGACACCATCGAGATCGATGCGAACGACCTGTTTATCCTCATTAAAAAGGGTCGTTTTCTGTCGACGGTGTTCGACATCGACGTCGGCGGCAGGATCCTCAAGGCGATCCCTCGCGACGTTCAGCTGGACCCCGTCAAGGACGTGCCGCTGCACGTCGATTTTCAGCGGATCGGCGCTGACAACCGGGTGCGAGTCGGTGTGCCGGTACGGTTCGTCAACGACGCGCTGTCGCCGGGTTTGAAGCGTGGTGGCGTGCTCAACATCGTGCGCCATGAGGTTGAGGTGTGGAGCCCGGCCGACGCGATCCCCGAGTCCTTCGAGGTCGATCTGACCGGCCTCACGATCGGCCGCTCGATCCACATTTCAGCGGTGACGCTCCCGGAAGGGGTGCAGCCGACGATCTCGGACCGCGATTTCACCATCGCGACCATCGCCGGCAGCGGCGGTAAGGACGAGGAAGAGACCCCCGCAGCGGGTGGCGCTCCGGCTGCGGACGCCAAGGCCGCCGCTGGCGCCAAGCCGGCTGCCGGCGCCAAGGCTGCCGCGGCCCCGGCCGCTGGTGGTGCCGCGAAGGGCAAGAAGTAGGTTCGGCCACGGCCGCCCGATCCAGATGGGCTGGGCGGCCGTGCTGTCGTGCGAATATCGGTGCCGGCACAGGTGTGACGGCAACTCGTCTGTTCGCGCGCTTCAATCGGGACACGGGCGATGAAGTTGTTCGTCGGGCTGGGGAATCCCGGGGCGAAGTATGCCCACAACCGGCACAACGTCGGCTTCATGACGGTCGAGCGGATCGCCGAGCGGCATGGCTTCGGACCCTGGCGCCGCCGTTTCCAGGGCGCCGCGTGCGACGGCGAGGTCGATGGCACGAAGGTGCTGTTGCTGAAGCCCGACACCTATATGAACGAAAGCGGCCGCGCGGTCGGCGAGGCCGCTCGCTTCCTCAAGCTCAAAACCAGCGACATCG
>CAZKZT010000171.1:3535-7841 GCA_964557265.1 uncultured Hyphomicrobium sp. | reverse complement strand
ACATGCGCAACGTCAGAGGCATGTCGCGCGCGGCAACCGCCTCTGAGGTTACGGGGTGTGGCCTATTGCGCGGTCAGGTGCGAGACGTTCTTGACGACCGTGTAGCACTCCAGCCCCTCGGTGCCGCCTTCGCGGCCGTAACCGCTGTCCTTGACGCCGCCGAACGGCGTTTCGGCCAGCGACGCGGTGAGGTGATTGATCGACAAATTGCCCGCTTCGACCCGCTCGGCAAGCGCTTCGGCGTTGCCGGCCGACCGGGTGAACGCATACGCCGCCAGCCCATAGGGCAGTGCGTTGGCCTTCTCGATCGCTTCGTCGAGCGATTTGACCGGATTGACGATCGCGAGCGGGCCGAACGGTTCTTCGCTCATGATGCGGGCATTGTCCGGGACTTCCGCAAGCACCGTCAGCGGGAAGTAGTAGCCGCGGTTGCCGATCCGGCTGCCGCCAGCGAGTATCTTCGCTCCCTTGTCCTTGGCATCGGCGACAAACATCTCCATCGCTTCGATCCGTCGATGATTGGCGAGCGGCCCCATCTGGTTGCTCTCGTCCAGGCCATCTCCGACCTTGATTCCGCGTGCCTTCTCCGCGAACGCCGCGACAAAGGCCGGATAGGTCTTCTCGTGTACGAAGAAGCGCGTCGGCGAAACGCAGACCTGTCCCGCATTGCGCGATTTGCCGATGACGGAGGTCGTGGCGGACTTCTCGGGATCGACATCATCGCAGACGATCACCGGCGCATGGCCGCCGAGTTCCATGATGGCGGGCTTCATGTGCCGGCCGGCAAGCTCCGCCAGCCGTTTGCCGACGGGAATCGATCCTGTGAACGTGATCAGACGCACCGTCGACTGCGGGATGAGATACTCGGAAATGTCCGACGGCACGCCAAACACGAGATTGAGGACGCCCGGGGGAAGCCCCGCATCGTGGAACGCGCGAACCAGCAGCATGGCGCCGGCCGGCGTCTCCTCGCTCGCCTTCAGGATGATCGCGCAGCCCGCCGAAAGCGCACCCGCCACCTTGCGCCCCGGCGAACTCATCGGGAAATTCCATGGCGAGAAGGCCGCAACAACGCCGATCGGCTGGCGCAGCACGGTGTGTCGCATACCCGGCTCGCTCGGAATGACGCGACCGTAGACGCGGCGCCCCTCATTGGCGTCCCACTCGACGATGTCGATGCCGCGCAGGATCTCGAGACGCGCCTGCGCAATCGGCTTGCCCTGTTCGAGCGTCAGCGCCATTGCCATTTCCTCGACACGCGATCGCATGATCTGTGCGGCCTTGAGAATGACCTCCGCGCGCTTTGCCGGCGCGGTCCGCGACCAGATGCGATGGCCTTCCGCCGCCGCGGCCAAGGCTGCGTCGAGATCGCTGCGTGAGGCGTGCGGCACTATTCCGAGCGTGCTCTCGTCAGCCGGGTTCAGGACCGGTTGTCCCTCGGCGCGCTTCCACGCGCCATTGATGTACATTTGGAGTTCTGGATAGCTGGACATTCCCTGTGTTCCCCTTCAACGGCGCGGCTTCGTCCGGCCGCACCTAGAAATTTTGCCACGACGGCGCCTGCCGGACAAAGCCCCGCGCACCAGCTCCCGCCAGACGCAAAGCGCGTTCCCGCTTGCGTCCATCGCTATATTTATATGGATATATCGACAATGCAGCAATGGGACCGAGCGCCGGCAGGCCATGCAGACGCAGCGCATCTGGTGTCGAAGCAAGGTACACTGGCGCATCGGTTCGCGGACGGCACCGATTGAACGTAGGAGCGGGGATTGAACCTCCGGCATCTCGGATACCTGATTGCGCTCGCCGACGAGCGCAATTTCCACAAGGCGGCCCGGGCCTCGCACATCGCGCAACCGACCCTTTCGGCAGCCCTGCGGCAACTCGAGGAGGAATTCGGCGTCCCCCTTGTCCGCAGATCCAACCAGCGCTTCGAGGGTTTCACCGATGAAGGCCGGCGCGTTCTCGATGTCGCGCGCCGCATGCTCGCCGACGCCGATACGCTCAAGCAATCCATCCACACGCCGCGCGGCAAACTGACAGGCCATCTGCGGATCGGGATCATTCCGACGGCCGAGCCCCTGGCCGGGCAGATCACCGCAACCTTTCATGCGCGTCAGCCCGACGTCACCATCACACTCCTGAGCAAGACCTCGCGCGAGATCGAACGCGGCATCACCGAGCACACGCTCGAGGCCGGCATCACATACGTTGTACGCGCCGCGCCGGCACAGCTCCAACAACATCCGCTGTACCAGGAAGGGTATGTCATCATCGGATCCGATGAGTTGCTGGGGCAGACACGCACCCGCATCTCCTGGGAGGAAGCTGCCGCCCTGCCCCTCGTCCTGCTCAATCGCGAAATGCAGAACCGGCGCCTGATCGACAAGGCCTTCCGGAAAGTCGGCGCCGAGCCGAAGGTCATGGCCGAGAGCAGCACGCTGGTCGGCATATTCAGCCACGTGAGACAGGGTACGTGGTGCGGCATCGTCCCGAACACCTTCGCCGCCCTGCTGGGGCCGGTGGGCGGCATACGTGTCCTCGCGCTCACGGATCCGAAGACGCAGCACGCCGTTGGCATTCTCACGCTGGCCCGCAAACCGCTGCCGCCACTGGCGCAAGCCCTGATCGAGGTTCTCCGGGAACTGCCAGCCATCGGCGGCAAGGCCCGCCTTCGCGACTGATCAGATTTCCTGATCATACCGGCCGCAGATCTCATTTGCGGCGCGGATGCCGCACGTCCCATGGTGCCCCAAATTCTGATTGGAGAAAAAACCATGCTCGATCATGCGGCGATCACTCTTCCGGAACGGCGTCTATTGATCGATGGCGTCTGGCGAGATGCCCAGGGCGGTGAGGCGTTCTCTTCGACCGATCCCTCGACAGGCGACGTCATCACTCAGATTGCCGAGGCGCGCGCCGCCGATATCGACGCAGCGGTCCTCTCCGCCCGGCGCGCCCTCGATGAGGGGCCGTGGTCCCGCATGACCGGCGCCCAGCGCGGCCGCCTTCTCCGGCGCCTCGCCGATCTGCTCGAACAGGACCGGGAAAACCTCGTACTGCTTGAAGCTCTGGACGCCGGCAAGCCGCTTGCCGCGACCCGCCGACAGGACCTTCCGGCCGCAATCGACTGCCTCGAGTACTACGCGGGCTGGGCCGACAAGATTGCAGGCGAAGTCGTACCCGCGCGTACGGATGCGCTCACCTACGTGACGCGCCAGCCCGTTGGCGTCGTCGCCGCGATCGTTCCGTGGAACTTCCCGCTGATGAATGCCGTGTGGAAGATCGCTCCCGCCCTGGCGTGCGGCTGCACCGTGGTACTGAAGCCTGCGGAGCTCACGCCGCTCTCGGCGCTACGCCTCGGAGAACTCGCCTTGGCCGCGGGGCTCCCGCCCGGCGTGCTCAACATCGTGCCAGGGTTCGGCAAAGTCGCGGGCCAGGCCCTCATCGAGCATCCGGGCGTCGACAAGATCTCGTTCACAGGCTCACCGCAAGTCGGCAAGCACATCATGGCAACAGCGGCCGAGCACTGCAAACGGGTGACGCTCGAACTCGGCGGCAAGTCGCCTAACATCATCTTCGAGGATGCGGATCTCGACGCCGCCGCACATGCTTCGGGTTCCGGCATCTTCTTCAATGCCGGCCAGGTGTGCTCCGCTGGCTCTCGTATCCTGGTTCAGGAGCGCAAGCACGACGAACTCGTCCAGCGCCTCGTGGATCGTGCACGCCAGCTGAAACTCGGCAGTCCATTCGAACCGAACACGACGATGGGCCCCTTGATCTCGGCCACGCAGCAGGAGCGCGTGATGCGCCATATCGAACGCGGCCGCGAGGAAGGTGCCCATGTCGCCAGCGGCGGCCACGTACACGGCGAGCACGGGTTCTTCGTCCAACCGACGGTGCTGGCGTCGGCGACGAACGACATGAGCATCGCGCAGGAAGAAATCTTCGGCCCTGTCGCCACGGTCATCTCATTCAAGGATGACATCGAGGCCATCCGCATCGCAAACGCCAGCCGCTATTCGTTGGCAGCCGGCCTGTGGACGCGCGACGTGACGCGCGCGCACCGCGTCGCGCAGCAACTGCGTGCAGGCACGGTGTGGATCAACACCTTCGGTCCGACGGACACGCGCCTTCCGTGGGGCGGCTTCGGCGGCGATTCGGGTGTCGGCCGTGATCTCGGCCGCTCAGCTCTCGACAACTACACCGAACAGAAGGCGGTGTGGCTCCATCTTGGAAAGACCGCGTGAACGCGCAGCAGGCGTTGCCGCATCGCTGCGCGAGACCGATGCCTGCTGCCGCAGCC
>CAZKZT010000171.1:0-3435 GCA_964557265.1 uncultured Hyphomicrobium sp. | reverse complement strand
CTCAATCAACGAGGCCACACCACGCGCGGATCAAGCGGCGGTAGATCTCGGTCGCTTCCTCGATGCGCGCAACCTCGCACCATTCGTCGGTCTGGTGCGCCATGTGCGTCGGACCCGGGCCGAGGATCACCGTCGGCACGTTGCCCAATGCCGGCGTCAGCGCGGACGCATCCGTGAAATATGGCGCGGCCTCGACAATCGGTGGGCGCCCGCAGACGGCATTGCACGTCGCGAACACGTCGCGCATCCAGGGATCATCGGGCGCGGTCCATACGCTCTCGACGTCGACCTGACGGCTCAGTTCGACTTCTTCGCCCAGATAGCTGCCCAGCTGCTCGATCAGTTGTGCGTGCCGCATACCGGGCAGCGTCCGCAGGTCGATCCCGATCTCGGCGCGGTCGGGCACCGAGTTGACATTCAATCCGCCGTGAAAATTGCCGACATTGAGGGTTGGCCCGCCCATCACGGCGTGCCGTGCGACGTTGAAGTCGAAGGCTTCGAGCTTCGAGACCGCACGCGCCGCCGCATACACCGCGTTCACGCCCTTGTCCGGCATCGACCCGTGCGCCGTGACGCCGCGCGTCGTCGCCTTCAGCCAGAGCGCACCCTTGTGCCCGCAGAACGGACGGTTGTCGGAGGGCTCGGCAACAACCAGCGCTCCGGCGTCACCCCGCATCCCGCGGCGCGCGAGAACGAAAGCACCCTCGCTTCCGGTCTCCTCACCGGCGGTGATGTAAAGGACCACGCCCGGCGTGCCATCGAGCCGATCCGCGAGATCGATGGCGGCAGCGACGAACGCCGCAACACCGCTCTTCATGTCGGATGCGCCGCGCCCCCAGAGGCGTCCGTCCTTGATGACGCCGTCGAGCGGCGGCATCGTCCATGTCTGGGCGCCGAGCGGGACCGTATCCGTATGTCCGGTGAAGGCGAGCGGCGGTTTGGTGCTGCCCCCCCCTTTGCGCGCGACCAGATTGGGCCGCCCATCGGCAAGGGGCACGATCTCGCAGCTGAAACCAGCCGCCTGCAAGAGGCGCACGAGGTGTTCCGTGCACGCCGCCTCCTGGCCGGGCGGATTGATGGTGTCGAAGCGGATAAGCTCCGCGGCCAGGTCCACAGCGTTGATGGTCATGTGCTCTTCCTTGTGATCTCCCGCTTATCATAGCCCGATTTGGCTTATGACATCAGCCTCGAAGCACAAGGACAGCTGAGCGCAGACACCTCGCCCGAGAGCGTCAGGCCGCGCAATGGCGCCAAGCATCCGGCGGTGCGCGTCAGCCTCTGCTCGAAAGGGCGCCGGTTGTTCCGGCGCCCGCTTCCGTTCAGCCCGCTTCCGTTCAGGATGTGCGTGACTTGAGATCGTCGAGCTGCGCGCGCGCGCCCGCGACCATGCTCGCCACATCCGATGTCAGCATGACCATGTCGAAGCCGCGCTTGATGGCATCGGCTGCGAAGGCGGCACTGGCGCAATGCATGACCGCCTTGATGCCGTGCTTGTGCGCGGCGGCAAGGATACGGTTGCAGGTTTCGAGGTGAAGCGGATCGGGATTATCGGCGCGCGGCGGCAGGCCCAGCGCGAACGACAGATCGGCCGGACCGATATAGACGGCGTCGAGGCCCGGCGTCGCGCAGATCGCGTCGAGATTGGCGATGCCTTCCTTCGTCTCAATCATCGCCATCACGATGATCTCACCATTGGCCTCGGTGAAGTAGTTGGCGCCGCCGTAGTGCGCCGCGCGGATCGGCCCCGACGAGCGGAAGCCGGCCGGCGGATAGCGGCAGGCGGCGACGGCGCGCGCGGCTTCCTCGGCGTTATTGATCAACGGCACGATGATGCCGTAGGCGCCGAGATCGAGCGCCCGCATGATCGCAGCGGAGTCGTTCCAGTTGACGCGCACGAACGGCACGGTGTCGGTCTGCGAGATCGCCTGCAGCATCGGCAGGACGTCGCTGAGCTCGACGGTGCCATGTTGAAGGTCGACGCAGAGCGCATCAAAGCCCTGGCGCGCCATCATCTCGGCCGTGAAACTGTGGGCAATCGAGAGCCAGCCGAGCGTCGTGAACTTGCCGGCGCTCCACTTCTCCTTGATCTTGTTCTTCCGCATTGTCGGTCCTCCCGTGAGTGCCCCGCAGTCAACGCACGAAGTGCGCCGCCGCGCAAGAGGGCCGGGAGCAACCCAGGTCGACCGGAAGTCAGTGCGTCGGCCGCTCGGCAGAGACCGCGCCGGCACTCTCGCCCGCAGTCCGCGGACGCCCGAGACGCGACGCAAGCGCGGCGATCTCGCCGACGATCCCGCGGCGGAACAGCAGCACGGTCAGAACGAAGATCAGACCCTGGATGACGAGCACCCATTCCCCGAAGCCCGACAGATAGTTCTGCATGGTAATGATCACGGCCGCACCGGCGATCGGGCCGAACACGGTCCCCATGCCGCCGACCAGCGTCATCAGGACGACCTCGCCGGACATCTGCCACGTCACGTCGGTGAGCGAGGCGAGCTGAAACACGATCGCCTTCGTGCCGCCCGCGAGCCCGGCGAGCGTGGCCGACAACACGAACGCGAGGAGCTTGTAGCGGTCGACGTGGTAGCCGAGCGAGATCGCGCGCGGCTCGTTCTCGCGAATGGCCTTCAGGACCTGGCCGAACGGCGAATGGATCGTGCGGTAGATGATCAGGAAGCCGATCGCAAACACCGCAAGAACGACGTAGTAGAAATTGAAGTCATTCGCGATGTCGATAATGCCGAACAGCGGACGGCGCGGCACGGCCTGGATGCCGTCCTCACCGCCGGTGAAGGGCGCCTGCAGGCAGAAGAAGAACACCATCTGGGCGAGCGCGAGCGTCACCATGGCGAAGTAGATACCCTGGCGGCGGATGGCGATCGAACCGGCGATGAAACCCAGAACCGCAGCGACGGCGGCTCCCGCGAGGATGCCGAGTTCGGTCGGGAACCCCCAGGCCTTGACGGTGTAGGCCGAAATGTAGGCGGAGAAGCCGAAGAACATCGCGTGGCCGAACGACAGAAGGCCCACGTAGCCGATGAGAAGATTGAAGGCGAGCGCGAACAGCGCGAAGCACAGCACCTTCATCAGGAACACGGGATAGACCACGAACGGCGCCACGATGAGGACCGCGATCAGGGCGGCGAAGAGGGGCATGTCATAGTTTTTCATCATGGAGCCCTCAGCGCTGCGTACCAAAGAGGCCCGCAGGCCGGATCATGAGCACGATCGCCATGATGATGAAGATCACCGTGTTGGAGGCTTCCGGGTAGAAGACTTTGGTCAGGCCCTCGATGATGCCGAGCCCGAAGCCGGTCACGATCGAGCCCATGATCGAGCCCATGCCGCCGATCACGACGACGGCGAAGACGACGATGATCAGATTCGAACCCATGATCGGGTTGACCGAATAGATCGGGGCCGCAAGCACGCCGG
>CAZKZT010000170.1:0-7900 GCA_964557265.1 uncultured Hyphomicrobium sp. | reverse complement strand
CGGGGACAGCATCTTCGGCGCGATCGATCAGGTGGTGGTGAAGTACGCGGGACCGTTACCCTAAACCCGGCACGGCGGTGAACAACCAGAAGCCGTTGAGCATCAGCAGCGTGCCGAGCCCGCCGGTCAGGAAGCTCCCGATCAACAGAGCCCCCGTGCCTGCGATGATCGCGACCGACGCCAACACGATGCCGATCTGGATCAGCGCGCCCGCGAGATCGAAGTAGGGATCCTTGCGCAGCGCGACGTCACGCTCGCTCTCGAACTCTTTCGCGCGTGCGGAAAGCTCCGCCAGCCCCTCGCGCGTGTCCGGCTCGGTACGATAGCGCTCGGCGGTCGCGCGCCACGCCTCGATCTTCTTCTGCAGTGCGGCGATGGCTTCCGCCGGCAACCCAGGCTGCGCCAGCAGCGTCAGCTCCAACTCGTCGGCAGCGAGGACGTAGTTGGTCCGGCGGATGTTCTTCGCCTGGAAGAATGCCCATGTGTTTGAAGCGTCGATGTTGGCGCGGCTGGCATCCTTCGTCGCATTGCCGCCGCCGACCCCGCACACCGCGAGCAGGACCGCGAGAATGCCGATCCACACGCCGATCCACTTGTTGCGCGTATCGTTGCCGCCGAGTTCATCACGAACGTCATCGATGGACATCGTCTCCCCCAAGGTGAGGCCTCGCCCCGGCCGGACGCCCTTCTACGCCGCGGCATCGATCCTTGCACGCAGGAAATCTGCCCTGCGCACCCGCCATCTTGATCTCGCTGCCCCGATCGCCGATGCTGGCACAAAAGCGACCGGCCTAGCGCCGGATAAGCGATACGCCCAAAGGAACGACACCATGGCCTACACACTCGAAGCGCTCGCCACCGATATCCGCAGTACGCTCAAATCCGGCCCGATCTCGGATTCGGGGCCGAAGGTCGCGGGGCTGGTCGAAAAGGCTCTCAAGGATAAGGCGTTCGTCGAGGCGAACCTTGGCCGGCCGGGCATGAAGACGCGCGAGATCATCTATGAGGATGCGGAAACCGGCTTCTGCGTCTGCGCCCACACTTATGAAGGCGCCGCCAGCTCACCCGCCCATGATCACGGCCCGAGCTGGGCCATCTACGGCCAGGCGATCGGCGTCACCGAGATGACGGACTGGAAGATCGTCAAGAAGGGCCAGGGCGATGAGCCTTCCCTCGTCGAACCCGTTCGCGTCTACAAACTCGAGCCGGGCATGGCGCAGTTCTACGACGTCGGCGCCGTCCACTCCCCGAAGCGCGATGATTCGACGAAGCTGATCCGCGTCGAAGGCAAGAACCTCGACACCGTGAAGCGCTCGAACATCAAGCCGGTCTGAGACGCGCCTCAGAACCGGGGCTTTGAATGGCCGCGGCCGCCCTTTCGGGTGGCCGCGCGCGTTTTGAGCATTGGACCCCGATGCGTTGTAGTTCCCCATTTCGGCTCTGGAGCAGGAACATTGCGGTCTCCTCCCACCTCCTGGCCGATCTGCGCCGCAGGATCGTGGGGCGGCTTTTTGCCCACACGGCGTCGACAACGGCGTGAGCGCCAAGTATTGCTCCTCGTCGCTCTTGACGTTACGAAACAAGAGTCAATCGCACCTGGGGAGGACGCGAGCCTATGGAGCGTGCCGGGCCAGATCGGGCCGCGGAGAAGATCGGCTGTTGCCGAGATATCGGCCGTCGGGTGGAGTGTGCCCGATGCGACTGACTTCGTTGGCGATCGTCCTCTACCTCTTCTGGCTGGCGCTATCAGGCTATTTCAAACCCTTCCTGCTCATCGGCGGTCTCGTCTGCACACTCCTCGTCGTGCTCGCCGCCCAGCGCATGAAGCTCCTCGATGACGAGGGCCATCCCGCGCACCTCCTGCGCGCGGCAGTCACCTATTGGCCGTGGCTGTTGTGGGAAATCATCAAGGCGGGCTGGGCCGTGACCAAAGCCGTCCTCGCTCCCCGTCTCACCATCTCGCCGACCATGACCCGCGTCGTTGCCTCACAGACGACACCTGCCTGCATCGCCACCTACGCCAACTCGATCACGCTGACGCCCGGCACCATCACGACCGCAGTCGACGGCAACATCCTCACCGTCCATGCTCTGGAGCAGGGTGGTGCCATCGATGTCGAAGGCGGCGGCATGGACGAGCGCGTCGTCGCGTTCGAAAGGGGGGCGTGATGTTCATCGCCGCAACGCTCGCCGTCATCACCGCGATGGTGCTGGTCGTCGTCCGCGTCGTGCGCGGGCCAACGCTGTTCGACCGCGTGCTCGCCGGCAACTCCATCGGCACGCTGGCGATCATCCTGCTGGCGGTACTCGGTTTCCTCAACGGACGGCCGGAATGGCTGGACCTCGGCCTCACCTACGGCGTCCTCAACCTGATCGGCACTCTCGCTATTCTGAAGTTCTTCCGTCACGGCGACCTCGCCCACGATGCCGGGGAGGACGACGCGTGAGCCTGATCGTCGATATCGCAAGCTGGGCCCTGATCCTCGCCGGATGCTTTTTCATCCTTGCCGGTGCGATCGGCCTCCTGCGACTTCCGGATGTGTTCACGCGCGTGCATGCCGCCAGCCTCATCGAAACAGTGGGCGCCGGGTTCCTCTTCGCCGGCCTGATGCTGCAGGCTGGACTCACGCAGGCCACACTGAAGCTCCTGTTCCTTCTCCTGCTGTTCTTCTTCACCGGGCCGGTCATCACCCATGCGCTGGCGCAAGCCGCCACGCAGTCCGGCCTCAAGCCCGAACTCGATGACGACCGCCGCGGCCGTCTCGACGCGGCGGCCACCGTCGCGCCGGCTCCAGATCAGGGGAGGCCGTCATAGACAGCTTCATAAACGCGGTTCTGCTGACGCTACTGATGGTGATCACCCTCGCGATCGTGCGGATGCGCAATCTGTTCGGTGTCATCGTCCTGGCTGGCGTCTACAGCTTCCTGATGGCGAGCGTGCTGATCGTCTACGATGCCGTCGACGTCGCGATGACGGAAGCGGCGGTTGGCGCCGGCGTCTCGACGGTGCTGCTGCTCGCCGCGCTCCATCTCACGAAAACGCGCGAGTATCCGCAGCCGCGCCCAGCGCTGGTGCCGCTGCTGGTCGCGCTGGGTGTCGGCGCAGCCTTGATCTGGGCGACGTACGACCTCCCGGCGTTCGGCCTCGCCGACACGCCGATCAACAACCACGTCGTGCCGTACTACATCCAGAACGCGGTGAAGGACACCAACGTCGGCAATCTCGTCGCGGCGATCCTCGCCGACTACCGCGGCTTCGACACCCTCGGCGAGACGACGGTCGTGTTCACCGCCGGCATCGGTGTGCTTCTGCTGCTCAAGGGGCGGCGCACCTCGCGCACCGATCGTGACGGGGGCGCGCTGTGAAGCACGACCTGATCCTGCGCCTCGGCGTCAAGTTCCTCATCCCGTTCATGCTGCTGTTCGCCCTCTATGTGCAGCTCCACGGCGACTATGGCCCGGGCGGCGGCTTCCAGGCGGGCGTCATCACCGCCGGCGCCGTGATCGTCTATGCGCTGATCTTCGGGCTCGACGCGGCGCAGCAGGTCATGCCCCGCCGCGTCGTCGCGTTCCTGGTGCCGCTCGGCGCGCTGATCTACGCCGGGACCGGCGTCATCGGCCTGCTCTACGGCCAGAATTTTCTCGACTACTCGGTGCTCGCGCCGGTTGCCGCGGATGGCCGCGAGCGCGGTATTCTGCTCGTCGAAGCAGGGGTGTTCGTCACCGTATCCTCGACCATGCTCGCGCTCTTCTACGCCTTCGCCGAGCGAGGACGCTGATGGAAGTGTTGAAGTCCATCCTCGAGCATTACAACTACGTCGCGACGATCGCGCTGATGGTCGGCGGGCTCTATATCGGCATCGCCCGCGGCAACATGATCAAGAAGCTGATCGGCCTCGCCCTGTTCCAGACCTCGGTCTATCTGCTGTACATCGCGCCCGGCAAGATCATCGGGGGCACGCCGCCCGTCCTCGATCCCAATTTCAAGATCTACTCGAACCCGCTGCCGCATGTGCTGATCCTGACGGCCATCGTGGTCGGTGTCGCAGTTCTGGCACTGGGCCTCGCACTCGTCGCACGCATCCACGAGGCCTACGGCACCATCGAGGAAGACGAAATCTTCGAGCGGGACGGGCCGGAATGAAGGATCTCTCCGCGCAACTTCCCGCGTTGCAGGTCGTCGTGCCGCTGATCGGCGCCATGATCTCGGCATTTCTCCGCCGCGGCCCGATCGCGTGGGGGTGGGCCACGTTGGTGACCGCCGCAACGCCGATCATCGCATTCGCGTTGCTCGCGCAGGTATGGTCGTCGGGCCCCATTTCCTACCACATGGGTGGATGGCCGCCACCGATCGGCATCGAGTACCGCGTCGACCTGCTCAGTGCCTTCGTGCTGCTGCTCGTCAGCCTCGTCTCCACGATCATGATGCCCTACGCGCGCCGCAGCGTCGCCTTCGAGATCGACGGTGACAAGCAGGCGTGGTTCTACACGATGTACCTGCTGTGCCTCACCGGCCTGCTCGGCATCGCGATCACCGGCGACGCCTTCAACGCGTTCGTGTTCCTCGAAATCTCGTCGCTCGCGACCTACGTGCTGATCGCCATGGGGCGCGACCGGCGCGCGCTGATCGCCTCGTACCAGTACCTGATCATGGGCACGATCGGCGCGACGTTCTACGTGATCGGCGTTGGTCTTCTTTATCTCGTCACCGGCAGCCTCAACTTTGCCGACATCGGGGCGCGGCTCGCCGAAGCCAATGCCGTCTTCCCTCGCCCCGTCCTCGCCGCGCTCGCGTTCCTGTTTGTCGGGATCAGCCTGAAGCTCGCGCTGTTCCCGCTGCACGTCTGGCTGCCCGGCGCCTACGCCTACGCGCCGTCGTTCGCAACAGCCTTCCTCGCCGCGACCGCGACCAAGGTCGCGATCTACCTGTTCCTGCGCGTTGCCTTTTCGGTCTTCGGCGTCGCGATCGACATCCGCACGCTGCCGATCGCGGAGGTGCTCTATCCGCTATCGATCGCGGCAATGTTCATCTGCTCGATCCTCGCGGTCTATGAGCAGAACCTGAAGCGGATGCTCGCGTACTCCTCGATCGCGCAGATCGGCTACATCACGCTTGGCATCGCGTTGATGAACCAGGCGGGGCTGACCGGCGGCATCGTCCATCTCTTCAATCATGCGCTGATCAAGGGCGCGCTGTTCCTGGCGCTTGGTGCGATCGTCTACCGCGCCGGCACCGTGCGGCTCGAAGATCTCGGCGGCGTCGGCCGCGCGATGCCGGTGACAGCGGCGGCGTTTTTCGCCGCCGGCCTGAGCCTGATCGGCGTGCCCGGCACCGCGGGCTTCATCTCGAAGTACTACCTGATCGTTGGCGCCTACGACGTGTGGTGGCCGCTGGTCTTTCTGGTCGTCGCCAGCTCACTGATCGCGCTGCTCTACGTGGGTCGGATCGTCGAGGTTGCCTATTTCCGTCCGCTGAGCCCGCATCTCGCGCAGGCCAAGGATCCGCCGCTCGCCATGCTGGTGCCGATTCTGATCCTCGCCTTCGCGTCGGTCTATTTCGGCATCGATACGCAGCTCACCGCCGGTGTCGCGAGCCGCGTTGCCGACATGCTGCTCGGAGGGCTCAAGTGATGCTGCCCTTCGCGCCCGAGACGCTGATCATTGCCGCCCTCATCATCCCGCTGATCGGTGCGTGCCTGATTCCGCTGTTCCACAACGCGCCGAACCAGCGCGAGACCGTGACGCTGGCGACGGCGGGCGCGCTCTGCCTCACCTGCTGGAGCCTGCTGCCGCACGTCCTCGCGGGCGCACGTCCCGAAGCCGCGCACATCGACGTCGTTCCCGGATTGAGCATCGCCTTTCAGGTCGAGCCGCTGGGCATGTTGTTCGCGCTCGTCGCCTCCAGCCTGTGGCTCGTCACTTCCGTCTATGCGATCGGCTACATGCGCGGCAACGACGAGCCGCGCCAGACCGGCTTCTACGTCTGCTTCGCCGTCGCGCTGTGGGCGACGATGGGCATCGCGTTCTCGAAAAACCTGTTCACGCTCTTCATCTTCTACGAGATCCTGACGCTGTCGACCTATCCCCTGGTCGCGCACAAAGCGAATGGGGAGGCGATCCGCGCTGGCCGCATTTACCTGCTGATCCTGGTCGGCACGTCGATGGTGCTTCTGCTTCCGGCCATTGTGTGGACGTGGCTGCTCGCGGGCACGCTCGATTTCACGCCGGGCGGCATTCTCGACGGCAAGGCGACGCCGACGATCCTCGCGATCCTGCTGGCGCTGTTCGCGTTTGGCATTGGCAAGGCGGCGCTGATGCCGTTCCACTTCTGGCTTCCCGCCGCGATGGTGGCGCCGACGCCGGTCAGCGCGCTGCTGCACGCGGTCGCGGTCGTCAAGGCTGGCGTGTTCACCGTTCTCAAGGTCGTCGTCTATGTCTTCGGGATCGAGACGCTGGCCTACGAGGGCGCTGGTAACTGGCTGCTCTATGCGGCCGGCTTCACGGTGATCGCGGCGTCGCTCGTGGCGCTGCGCCAGGACAATCTCAAGGCACGTCTTGCCTACTCGACGGTGTCGCAGCTCTCCTACGTGATCCTCGCCGCCGCGATCCTGGTGCCGATCTCCGCTGCGGGCGCCGCCATGCACATCGCCGCCCACGCCGTGAGCAAGATCACCCTCTTCTTCGCCGCCGGCGCGATCTACACCGCCGCCCACAAGACCGAGATCAGCGAACTGGCCGGGATCGGCCGCCGGATGCCCTGGACCATGGGCGCGTTCGCGATCGGCGCGCTCAGCATGATCGGTCTGCCGCCAACCGCGGGCTTCCTCGGCAAGTGGTTCATGCTGACCGGTGCCGCGCAATCCGAGCAATGGTTCGCGGTCGCCGTGATCGTCGCGAGCACGATCCTCAACGCAGCCTACTTCCTGCCGATCGTCTACACGGCCTTCTTCGAGCGCGAGAAGGTCGCGCACGCGGTCGGCGCAGCGCCGAGCGCGCACGACCACGGCGAAGCGCCGCTCCCGATCGTGATCGCGCTCGCAGTCACGGCTGCCGCAACGGTGCTGCTCTTCTTGTTCCCCGAGGTGCCGCTCGCCCTCGCCAAGATGATGATCGGGGAGTAGCGCGATGCCCAAGTCCCGCAAGCGCACGCCGAACACCACCGCTGGCTTTCTGGCCGGCCGGAACCTCGTGAAGCCTGCGATCGCTGCGCTCGCGATCCTGGTGCTGCTCGATCTGGCCGTGACCCACTACAAGTATTTCGCCATCGACGGCACATTCGGTTTCGCCGCGTGGTTTGGCGGCCTCGCGTGCTTCGCGCTGATCGGCCTCGCGCTCACGGTTGCCTCGCTGTTGCGCGCTCCGGAGGGGACCTATGACGACTAGTCTCTTCCTCTCTCCGGCAACGGCGCTGCTCGCGGGCGCCCTGTTCATCGTTTTCACACGCGGCATTCTGCGGATCTGGTCGCTGCTGGCCTTTCCGCTGCTCGCTCTGGTCTTCGTGTGGCAGATGCCCGCCGGCACCGTCCCGGCGACCTATCTCGATCTCGCGCTGATCCCGATTCGCACAGACCGGCTGGCACAGCTGTTCGGCGGCGCGTTCTCGGTTGCCGCCTTCCTCGGCGCGCTGTTCGCGCTGGGCCGCACATCCAGGCTCGAGCTGGCTTCCGCGTTCATCTATGCCGCGGGCGCGCTCGGCGTCGTCTTCGCAGGCGACTGGATCACGCTGTTTGTGTGGTGGGAGATCATGGCGATCGCGTCGACGCTGGTCGTCGTCTGCGGCGGCGACCATGCGCGCGGTCCCGCGTTCCGCTATGCGATCATCCACTTCCTCGGCGGCGTCCTGCTGATGGCCGGCATCGCGGGCGAGATCGCGAGCACCGGCAGCGCCACGATCACAACC
>CAZKZT010000169.1:0-7924 GCA_964557265.1 uncultured Hyphomicrobium sp. | reverse complement strand
CGCGGATGACATCGCGCACGGTGCCGGTCTCGACGATGCGACCCGCATACATGACGGCAATCCGGTCCGCGACTTCGACGGCGACCGAGATGTCATGCGTCACGAAGATCATCGACAAGCCGAGCTGATGCTGCAGCTCACGCAGCAACAGCAGAACCTGCACTTGCACAGTTGCGTCGAGTGCGGTCGTCGGCTCGTCGGCGAGGAGAATGCGCGGCCGGCTTGCCAGCGCGAGCGCGATCATCGCGCGCTGGCGCATGCCGCCCGACATCTCATGCGGATAGGCCTGCAGGCGCCGCTCCGGGCTCGGAATCCGCACCAGCGTCAGCATTTCCAGCGCCCGCGCGTGAGCTTCGGCCTGCGAGCAGCGCTCGTGCTTGCGCACGGCTTCCGTGATCTGGCGGCCGACGGTGTAAACCGGGTCCATCGCCAGCATCGGCTCCTGGAACACCATCGATACGGTCTTGCCGCGAAAGGCCTCCAGCGCGCGGCCCTGGAGCGATGTCACGTCGACACCTTCGACATGGATCGTGCCGTCGATGCGCGAGCGCTTCGGCGGATGGAGCCGCAGGATCGAGCGCAGCGTCACGCTTTTGCCCGAGCCGGACTCGCCGAGCAGTGCGATGACTTCACCGCGTCCGAGAGAGAGGTCGACGCCGTCGAGCGCGCGCACCGGCTTGGCGCCGCCGCCGAACGTGACCGTAAGCCCCCGGATCGCCAGGATGGGATCTGTCGCGGTGGCGGGATCGGCAATGGGCTCAGCTGTCGTCGTCATGCCGCTGCCTTGCTGTGACCGGAGGCGGGATCGACCATATGGCACGCGGCGAGATGTCCGGGGCCGCTCGTCCAGAGTGCCGGGGCGCGCGCGGAGCACACGGCCTCCGCCATCTTGCATCGCGTGTGGAAGCGGCAGCCGGGCGGCGGATCGATCGGGTTCGGCGGATCGCCCGCGAGCGGCGCCTCCATCGTACGCTCATCCGGGTTCATCGACAGCATCGAGCCGAGCAGCGCATTCGTGTAGGGGTGACGGCCGCCGGTATAGAGCGCATCGGTCGGGCCGATCTCGGCCACGCGGCCGAGGTACATGACCATCACGCGATTGGCGATGAAGCGCACCACCTCGAGATCGTGGCTGATGAAGATATAGGTGAGGCCGATCTCCTCCTTGAGATCGAGCAGCAGGTTCAGCACCTGCGCCTCGACCGACTTGTCGAGCGCGGAGACCGCTTCGTCGAGGATGATGACCTTCGGTTCGAGCGCCAGCGCGCGCGCGATGTTGACGCGCTGGCGTTGGCCACCGGAAAGCTCATGCGGATAGCGGCCGGCGAAGCGGCGCGGATCGAGGCCGACACGCTCGAGCAGGCGGCGTGCGCGGCGGACGGCATCGCTGGTTGAAACCCCGTGCACGGTCGGGCCGTAGGCGATCGAATCCTCGATCGTCAGGCGCGGATTGAGCGAGGCGTAGCTGTCCTGGAACACCATCTGCACTTGCGAGCGGAAGGCCTTCAGCGACAGCTCGGATGTGCCCGGCGCCCGGCCGTTCAGCAGCACGTTGCCGCTATCCGGCTGGATCAGGTTCATGAGGACGCGCGCCGTCGTCGATTTGCCGCAGCCGGACTCGCCGACGATGCCAAGCGTCTCACCGGGATAGAGCGAGAACGTCACACCATCGACCGCGCGAACGACGGCGCTGGCCTGCCCGAGTAGCCCGGACTTGATCGGGAAATGCTTCACGAGTTCCACCGCTTCAAGGAGCGGACGCTCCACGGCCGGGTTCGCCGCAGATGGTGTGCTGGTGTGCTGGACAGGCTTTGCAGTCGTCGCGGTCATCGTCAGGCCTTGATGTCCATTGCCGAGCGGAGGCCGTCCGTCAGCAGGTTGAACGAGATCGAGGTGATGAAGATCATGATGCCGGGCAGCGCGCAGAGCATCGGCTGCGTATAGAGCGCGGTGCGCAGCGTGTTGAGCATCAGGCCCCATTCGGGCTCCGGCGGACGCACGCCGAGGCCGAGAAACGACAGGCCCGACGCGAGGATCATCGACACCGCGATCAGGCTCATGGCGTAGACGAAGATCGGCCCCAGCACATTGCCGAGCACATGGTGACGTACGATCGAGAAACCACCGGCACCGCTTGCGCGCGCGGCTTCGACATAGTCGAGATTGCGCACGCTGGTCGTCACGCTTTCGGCGATACGCGCAATCGGCGGAATGAAGACGACCGTCAGCGAGATGAGGCCGTTGAGAATACCGGCCCCCATCGCACCCGACAGTGCAATCGCGAGCAGCACTGATGGAAAAGCGAAGATGACGTCGATCGTGCGCATCAGCACGGTGTTGACGAGGCCGCCGACGAAGCCTGCCGTGATGCCGATCGCCGATCCGATGAACAGGGCCAAGAAGACCGGCGTCACACCCATGAACAGCGAGAGGCGCGCGCCGTAGATCAGGCGCGAGAGCATGTCGCGGCCAAGTTCGTCGGTGCCGAGCAGATGGCCGGGCGTGCCCGGTGGGCGCAGGCGGCGGAGCGCGGCGCCGCGGTAGGGGTCGTGCGGCACGATGTAAGGCGCCAGGATCGCGATCAGGATCAGCAGGACGATGACGCCGAGTGCGATCATGGCGACCGGGTCACGGCGGAAACGGCGCCATACCGTCGACCAGTAACCGGGCGAGCGTTCGATGGCTGTATCGTCGAGCGTCATCGGGGCGACGGCTTGGACCATGGCGTCAGCTCCGGGCGATGCGTGGATCGATCGCGGTCTGCACCACGTCGACGAGCAGGTTCAGGACGACGAAGAAGCTCGCCAGTACCAGGATCGTACCTTGCAGCAGCGGCAGATCGCGCTGGAAGATCGCATCGTTCAGGAGCAAGCCGGTGCCCGGCCACGAAAACACCGTCTCGATCAGGATCGACCCGCCGAGCAGGTAGCCGAGCTGGATGCCCATGACGGCGAGCGCGGTCGGTGCAGCGTTCTTGACGACATGGCGGAAGACGCCGAAGGAGGACAGTCCCTTCGCTTTCAAGCCGGCGATGAACTCTTGCGACAGGATCTCGGCGACGAGGGCGCGCACGGTGCGCGCAATGATGCCCATCGGGATCACCGACATCGTCACGGCGGGCAGGATCATGTGGCGGATGTGGGCCCAGTCCCACACCCAGTTATCGGAGCCGCCGGGCCCCGCACCGGTCGGCGGCAGCCAGCCGAGTTGCGCGGAAAAGACGATGACCAGCACCATGCCGAGCCAGTAGTGCGGCACCGAGACGCCGATCACCGAAATCGCCGAGGCGAGCTTGTCGATCCAGGTGTCGCGGAAACTGCCCGCGACGAACCCGAACAGACCGCCGAGAATAAAACCGATGAAGGTCGCGAGCGCCGCCAGCATCAGCGTGTTGGAGACGGCCTTGCTGACCTCCGCCACAACCGGGCGGTTGGTGCGGATAGATGTGCCGAGATCGCCGACGAAGGCGCGGCCCAGCCACTTGACGAATTGTTCGTAGTAAGGCCGGTCGAAGCCGTAGAGCACCAGCATCTGCTGGCGGAGTTGTTCGGAGGCGTCCGGAGGCAGCACCGAGACCAGCGGGTCACCGGGCGCCAGATGGACGAGCAGGAAACAGACGACCGCGACACCTAGCATGATCGGCAGCGTGTAGATCACCCGCTTGGCGATGTAGGTCAGCATTGGCCCCTCCGTGAAGCGGGCTCACGCCACTGCCTCACGTCCACAGTTGCGAAAAGGGCGCCACGACGGTCGGTCGTGGCGCCCCTGCGATTTACTTGAAGTCCACCGTTGCGAGGTCGATGAACCAGCTCTTTGGTTGCACCACGCCGGTCAGCTTGGGGCTGATGGCGCGCGGGCCGACGTCGTGGGCGACCCACAGGAAGGGCGCCTCCTCGACGATGCGCGCGTGCAGAGCGGCGAGCGCGGCGTCACGATCCTTGTCGGCGAACGAGGTCCGTGCCTTGGCGATCAGCTCGTCGAACTCGGGCACCAGGAAGTAGCCCCAGTTGTTCGAGACCGGCGGCACCGTCTTCGACGAGGTGAAGCGGACCATCGCGAAGAACGGATCCATCGCCGCGAACGTGACGTTGGTGGCGTGCGCGCCGCGCGAGCCCGGATCCTTGGCGCCCTGACGCCAGTTCGTGAACAGTGCGTTCCACTCGATCACGTCCAGCTCGACGTCGAAGTAGCATTCCTTCAGCGCCTGCTGGAGGAACTCGTTCATCGGCACCGGCTGCATCTGGCCCGAGCCCGATGCCGAGGTGATCGTCTTCACCTTGGCGAGCTTGTTCGGTCCGAAGCCGGCCTCCGTCATCAGCTTGCGCGCGGCGGCGAGGTCGTACTTGATGTCGAACTTGGGGTTGCCCCACCACGGATGGCCCGGCGGCACGGTACCCTTGGGGACTTCCATCATCCCGTTAAGGGCTTCCTTCAGCTCGGCGCGGTTGACGCAGAGGTTGGCCGCGTGGCGCAAACGCTTGTCGACCCATGGTGAGCCCTCGACGAACGAGAACTGCCACGGCCAGACATGCGGCTGGGCGTTCGCCTTGATCACGAAGCCTTTCGCCTTGATGGGATCGAGCGCATCCGGCGCCGGGTTCTCGATCCAGTCCACCTGGCCCGAGAGCAGCGCCGCGGTGCGCGCGTTGGCTTCCGGCATCGGCAGCAGAACGATGCGGTCGATCTTCGGCACCCGCTTGGCGTCCCAGTACGCCTTGTTGGCTGCATACTCGACGCGCTCGCGGGGTGAGAAGCTTGCCATCTTGAACGGGCCCGAGCCCGATGCATCGGTCGCGAAGGCAGCCCACGCCTGCTTGGCGCGCTCGACCGGATCGGCGACGCTGCCGAGCGCGTCGAACTTCTTCTGCCAGTGTGCGGGTGAGGCGATGAACAGGTTCGACAGGTTGATCGGCAGGAAGGAGTCGGGCTCCTTGGTCGTCAGCTCGACGGTGTAGTCGTCGATCGTGCGGGCCGAGACGAGGTTCGGCATGCGGGAGACGGTGACACCGATCTGATCGGGCGCGAAATGCGGCGCCGACTTGTCGAGTACCTTCTGGACGTTCCACACGATGGCCGCGGCCTTCAGGTCGCTGCCGTCATGGAACTTCACGCCCTGGCGGAGCTTGAATATCCACTTGGTCTTGTCGGCTTCGTTGACAGCCCATTCGGTGGCGAGGCCGGGAATGAGAACGCTCGGCTTGTCCTCGGAGGAGAGATCCCACTGGGTCAGCGAGTCATAGAGCGGGATGCCCGTGAAGCGGTTGCCTTCGAAGCCCTGATCGGGCTGTCCGCTGGTCTTGGGGATGTCCGCGGCGGTCATGCCGATCCGCAGCGTCTTCTGGGCCATCGCGGGCATTGCTGGCATCGCGAGAATGAGAGCCGCGCCGGCCAGCAGGCCCGCGCGCAACCAACGCAACTGGAATTTGGATTTATTCACTAGCGCCTCCATCAACGTACTCTGCGGTTTCTCTTGGATCGCGCGGCTGCAGCCGCGTTCTTTCGGCTGGGAGAGGTGTGAGGAAGCATCGGGCTGCATGGTCCGGAAAATAACGGAACGCCATGGATGCTGTGCCTCTCCTTCGTTGTGATACGCACTCGTTGAGAGCGTCACTATCGCCTGGATGTCACCGATTGTATACAGGGGTCATTGCTTATCCAAGCACATGGAATAGGCACGCACTGCACAATAAGCCACCAGGACCACTGAGGGGCGCTTCCTGAGCCGGACAAGTTCTTGTATACAGTGCGGCATGAGCAAACCGCGTAAAAGCGCCGGCGACAACGGCGGCGTCAGCACGGAAACGATTGTCGAGCGCATCACGACGGCGATGCTCGAGCAGCGTCTGCCGCTCGGCACCAAGCTCGGCGAAGAGAAGCTGTGCGCCGTGTTCGGGGTGTCGCGTACCAAGGTGCGCCAAGCGCTCAATCGTCTCGCGCGCAGTCAGCTTGTCGTCTTGAAGCCGCGCCGCGGCGCGTTCCTCGCCGAGCCGACACCCGAGGAAGCGCGCCAGGTCTTCGAGGCACGCCGTGTCATCGAGTGCGAGATCTTTGCGCAGTTCACGCGCTCGGCGAGCGAAGCCGATTTCGTTGCGCTGGAGCGCCACGTGGAAGCCGAACGCCGCGCGATCCGCATGGACGATGTTCCGCTGCGCAACCGCCTGCTGGGGATGTTTCATGTGCGCATCGCCGAGATCGTGGGCAACCAGGTGCTGACGGCGATAATCGCGGATCTCGTGACGCGCTCATCATTGATCACGCTGCTTCTGCAGTCGACGCAAGCCGCCTCCTGCTCTTCCGATGAGCACAGCGAGCTCATCAAGGCGATGCGGGCGCGCAAAGGGCCGCTGGTGCAAAAGCTTCTGCGCGAGCACATCGATCATGTCGAGCGTGATCTTGCCGAGATCGACGATCGCAGTGACGAGTTTGACATTGCCGAAGCTTTGCGGCCGGCGCTCCCGGTCAGACGCCCGAAGGCCGCGGGGCGCCGGACGCGCAATGGTGCAGCGCCCAACCGTGGAAGGACGCCGGATCAAACATGAACCCGAACGCCGACTATCCGCGCGACCTGAGAGGCTACGGCCGCAATCCGCCTGATGCGCGCTGGCCCGGCGGCGCGCGTGTCGCCGTGCAATTCGTCATCAACTACGAGGAAGGCGGCGAGAACTGCATCCTTCATGGTGATGCGGCTTCCGAGGCATTTCTCTCCGAGGTGGTGGGCGCGGCGCCGTGGCCGGGTCAGCGGCACATGAACATGGAGTCCATGTACGAGTACGGCGCGCGCGCGGGTTTCTGGCGGCTGTGGCGCGCCTTCACATCGCGCGGGATACCGGTGACGTCCTTCGCAGTCGCGCACGCGCTGATGCGTGGTCCAGAACAGGCGGCGGCGATGAAAGAGGCCGGCTGGGAGATTGCCACGCATGGCCTGAAGTGGATCGAGTACAAGGATTTCTCGGAAGCCGATGAACGCGCGCACATCGCCGAAGCGGTACGCATCCACACGGAAGTTACAGGCGAGCGGCCGCTCGGCTTCTATCAGGGCCGCTGCTCGGAACACACGCTCAAGCTGACCATGAACGAGGGTGGCTTCCTCTATTCCGCCGACAGCTATGCCGACGACCTCCCGTATTGGGTGAAAGGTCCATCGGGGCCGTTCCTGATCGTGCCCTACAGTCTCGACGCGAATGACATGCGCTTCGCGACCGCGCAGGGATTCAACTCGGGCGATCAGTTCTTCGCTTATCTCAAGGATACTTTCGACGTCCTCTATCGCGAAGGTGAAACGGTGCCACGCATGATGTCGGTCGGCCTGCACTGCCGTCTTGCGGGGCGTCCCGGCCGTACCGCCGCACTCGAGCGCTTCCTCGATTACATCGCGTCGCACGATCGCGTCTGGGTGGCGCGGCGTGTCGACATCGCGCGTCACTGGCAGGCGGCGCATCCGCCTCAAGGCGGCGTGTGATGATCGATCTCGCGCTTGGCCGGCGGCTGATGGAGCGGCTCGAAGCGCTGGCCCGCTTCTCCGACGATGCCGATGCGCTGACGCGGCTCTATCTCTCGCCGGCGCATCGGCGCGCCGTGGACGCGCTCGCGAACTGGATGCGCGAAGCGGGGATGGCGGTCCACATGGACGCGCTCGGCACGCTGGTCGGACGCTACGAGGGGGCGTCGCCTGACGCGCCAGCGTTGCTGATCGGCTCGCACATCGACACGGTGCGTAACGCGGGGAAGTACGACGGTGCGCTCGGCGTGCTGGCGGCATTGACGGCAATCGAAACACTGGCGCGAAAGGGCGAGCGATTGCCCTACGCGATCGAGATGGTCGCGTTCGGCGATGAAGAAGGCGTGCGCTTTCCTTCGACCTTGCGCGGCTCGCGCGCACTCGCGGGCCGTCTCGATGCGGCCTCGCACGATGAGCGGGACAGTG
>CAZKZT010000168.1:0-7959 GCA_964557265.1 uncultured Hyphomicrobium sp. | reverse complement strand
GGCCGTGGAACGAGCCCTTGAAGGTGATGATCCGCCAGCGCTCGGGATGGCCGCTCACAAACTGGTAGCGCCGCGCGAGCTTGATGATGCCCTCGCACGCTTCCGCGCCCGAGTTGCAGAAGAAAACCTTGTCCGCAAATGTGTTCGCGACGAGCCGCTCGGCGAGGCTTTCCTGGCCGGTGACGCGATAGAGGTTCGACGTGTGCCAGAGCTTCTGCGCCTGTTCGGCGAGTGCCGCGATGAGCTTCGGATGCGCGTGGCCCAGCGCGTTGACTGCGATGCCGGAACCGAAATCGAGGTAGCGCTCGCCGTTCGTATCGATCAGCCAGGAGCCTTCGCCCCGGTCGAAAGCGACGTCGTAGCGGCCGTAGGTGCCCATCACGGCGGGGGACGGCCCAGTCGAAGCGGCGGCGGGTTTCGCGGTCGTGGAAGCAGCGGACATCTCAGTCTCTTTCCAATGCTGGATCAGGTCGGGAGTAGCAGCGAATTCAGGAGAAAGAGGGGGCTTTGGCAGGCGCGTCCAAAAGAAAAAGGCCGCGCGGTAGCGCGGCACGGACAACAACGGCAGGCTTCACCACGCCGTCATCGCTGCCGCGGGCCGCAGCCCCGACGACGTCGCTCACGGATTTTCGCGATCGTAGACATGCGGTCCTTATGCGGCAGAGGGGCCTGTGTGTCAATTAGTCCCGCAGAAAGGCTGAGAAAAGCAGAGCGCCTGGACTGCGGGGGGCAGCCCAGGCGCTCGCGACGTGCTGATATACCCGGGGGGGAGCAATCAGCGCCGATCAGGTCGCCGCCAGCGATCCGGCGGTCCCTTCATGCCAGTCGGGGACTGGTAGCCCTGGCGCCACCAGCCGGGCTTGCGCGGCCCTGGAGGCGGCGCCTTCCAGCCGGCCCGCGGGCGGACCTTGAACTTCACCCAGCGGTCGCGCTCCTTGAACCAGGGGCGGCCCTTGTAGTGCTGGCCCCAGTAGTTGGCGGCCGCGAACGCCACAATCGGGATCCGCGCCGCGCTGAGGCCGATATCCGGCACCGGCACGTATTCGCCGCGACGGTTCAGCGCGAGGTATTCGCTGAACACCCACCCGCGGTTGCCGCCGGCGATGACATCGCACCACGACTCGTCCCTGAGGCAGCCGCGGATGTCGACGGACGTGCCCTCGGGGATCACGCCCATGCTCGGGAAGTCCGTATCCGGCCCCGTGCGGTGATTGACATTGGCAGTGGTGAAGCCCGGCGCGGCCTGTGCCGCCAACGCCCCCGTCATCGAGAGCGCCAGCACCGCGGAGACCAACTTCAGCGTTTTCATTGAGCCGTCCCTTGTAGCTGTTCTGCTTAACGCATACCGGCAACCAACGGGCCCGCAGCGTGAAATCCGTCGCAGAAAATCGATGAAAGACAGCTTCAATGCGAAACGCGGGATCGGCCACATGGTCGCCACAAATGCGACCGGCTGCGCTTCAGGCGCGGTGCGCCGAGACGAGCAGAAACATCGGCCTCTCGCGCTCTTTAGCGAGGGCTGGATTGGCGTCGATCTGGGCCTCGGTCGGGCCAAACTCCACGACGCGCGCGATGGTGAAACCGGAGCCGACGAGCAGGTTGAGCGTGGTGCCCAGCGTGCGGTGGTACTTCACGACGCCGGGCGTGAACCACTCGGTCGTGCGCGGGCCTTCGTCGAGATAGCTGTCAAGCGGCCAGGTCGGGCGCCCCTCACCGTCGGTCCGCCAGCCCGCGTTGCGCGGCGCCATAAAGATCGGGTGCTCGGTCGAGAAAACGAAGCGGCCGCCGGGCGCGAGGCTGGCGTGGATCTCCGCCAGCAAGCGCGCGGCATCGGCAATGTAGTGCAGCGCCAGCGAGCTGTAGGCGAGATCGAAGCGCGCGCGGGGCAGCGTGACGGTCGCGAGATCGGCGCGATCGTAGGTGATCGCGCCGCCCGACGTCATCGCGTGCGCCTTGGCGAGCATGTTGTCGGAAACGTCGAGGCCGAGCACGTCCGCCGCACCGTTCTCGCGCGCCCAGCGGCAGAACCAGCCGAAGCCGCATCCGAGATCGACGATCCGCTGGCCAGCGACATCGCCGACCATCTCTCGCAGCACCGGCCATTCCGGCGCCGCGTCGAGACCGCCGACCGAACGCGGCAGACCGCTGTAGCCGGCGAAAAACTGCGGATCGTCGTAGATGTTCTGGCTCATGCGTCTCGACTGTCAGAACTCCAGGCGGTTGGCGCGCACGACGTGCGGAAGCTCGCGCACCTTCACCATCACCGGTTCGGGCATCCGCTCATCGAGCGAGACGATACAGATCGCGTCACCGCCCGGCTTGTCGCGGCCAAGGTTGAAGGTCGCGATGTTGAGACCGGACTCGCCCATCAGCGTCCCGAAGCGGCCGATGAAACCCGGCTTATCGGCGTTGCGCACGAACAGCATGTGCGGCGTCGTCTCGAACTCCATGTTGATGTCGCGCACCTGGATGATGCGCGGGCGGCCATCCGCGAACACGGTGCCGGCAACGGAGCGGTCGTACTTGTCGGTCTTGACCGTCAGGCGCATGTAGCCTTCGAACGCACCATCCTGATTGCGCACGACCTCCTCGACGACGATGCCGCGATCCTTCGCCGTCGCAGCCGCAGAGACCATGTTGACCGCGTCCGAGAGCAGCGGCCGCAGGATGCCCGCAATACCAGCCGCCGTGAGGGGCTTTACATTCAGCTCCGCAACCGTGCCCGAATACTCGAGACGAATACCCTTGATGCTGTACTCGGTGAGCTGGCCCGCGAACAACCCGAGCTGCTCGGCGAGCTTGACCCACGGGCGCAGACGCGGCGCCTCCTCGGCGGAGATCGAGGGGAAGTTGACGGCGTTGGAGATCGCCCCCTTCAGCAGGTAGTCGGACATCTGCTCGGCGATCTGCAGCGCCACATTCTCCTGCGCTTCCGAGGTGGCCGCGCCGAGATGCGGCGTACAGACGACATTGGGAAGGCCGAACAGCGCGTTCTCCGTCGCGGGTTCGGTCTCGAACACGTCGAGCGCGGCCCCGGCGACTTTGCCCGCCTTGAGGGCGTCAGCGAGCGCCTTCTCATCGACGAGACCACCGCGCGCGCAGTTGATGATCCGCACGCCTGCCTTCATCTTCTCGAACGCCGCGGCGTTGATGACGTTGCGCGTGCGATCAGTGAGCGGCGTGTGCAGCGTGATGAAGTCAGCGCGCGCGAAGAGCTGATCGAGTTCGACCTTCTCGACGCCGATCTCGACGGCGCGTTCTTCCGACAGGAATGGATCGAACGCCACGACGCGCATCTTGAGGCCGATCGCACGGTCAGCGACGATCGAGCCGATGTTGCCGCAGCCGATCACGCCGAGCGTCTTGCCGAACAGCTCGACACCCATGAACTTCGACTTCTCCCACTTGCCGGCCTGCGTCGAGCGGTCCGCTTCGGGGAGCTGGCGGGCGAGCGCCATCATCATCGCGATCGCATGCTCGGCTGTCGTGATCGAGTTGCCGAAGGGCGTGTTCATCACGATGATGCCCTTGGCAGTCGCGGCCTTGATGTCGACATTGTCGACGCCGATGCCGGCGCGGCCGATCACCTTGAGATTGTTGGCGGCGGCGATGATCTTCTCGGTCGCCTTGGTCGCGGAACGGATCGCGAGGCCGTCGTACTTGCCGATGATTTCGGCGAGACGCTCCTTGTCCTTGCCGAGCTTCGGCTCGAACGTCACGTCGATGCCGCGATCCTTGAAGATCTGCACGGCGGTCGGGGAAAGCTCGTCGGAAATGAGAACTTTGGGTGCCATGGTGGTGTGGTCCTATGAGGATATGCGCCGCCGCGTGCATTCGCGCTGATGCGGCACTGCTTGAATTTTCGGATGCGATGAGGAGGCGGAGGACGCCACGCGCCCCGCCGCCCACGTCAAATCAGGCGGCCTTGGCCTGCGCCGCGCGCGCCTGAGCGTAGGCCCACTCGAGCCACGGCACGAGCAGCTCGACATCGCGCGTCTCGACGGTCGATCCGGTCCAGATGCGCAGGCCCGGCGGCGCGTCGCGATAGTAGCCCGCGTCCATGGCAACACCTTCCTTTTCGAGGAGGCCTGACACGGATTTCGCGAACGCCGCCTGTGCTTCGACCGGCAGCGCGGTCAGCGCCGGATCGGTGAACTTGAGGCAGACGCTGGTGTTCGACCGCGTCTTCGGATCGGTCGCGAGCGAGGCGATCCACGGCGTGCGCTCGACCCAGTCGTACAGCACCTTCGCGTTCGCATCGGCGCGCGCCATCAGCGCCTTGGCGCCGCCAATTTGCTCGGCCCAGTCGAGCGCGTCGAGATAATCCTCCAGCGCCAGCATCGACGGCGTGTTGATCGTCTCGCCTTCGAAGATCGCGCGGTTGACCTTGCCGCCCTTGGTCAGGCGGAAGTTCTTCGGCAGCGGCCACGCGGGCGCGTAGCTCTCGAGCCGGGCGACAGCGCGCGGCGACAGCACCAGCATCCCATGCGCGGCTTCGCTGCCGAGCACCTTCTGCCAGGAGAACGTGAACACATCGACCTTCGACCAGTCGACAGGCTGCGCGAACGCGGCAGAGGTTGCGTCGGCGAACGTCAGACCGGCGCGATCGGTGGGGATCCAGTCGTAGTTCGGCACGCGCACGCCCGACGTCGTCCCGTTCGCGGTGAACAGCACGTCGCGATTGAAGTCGACCTGGCTCAGATCAGGCAGCGCACCGTACGGCGCCTTGATCACGCGGGCGTCGGCGAGCTTGAGCTGCTTCGTCACGTCGGTGACCCAGCCCTCGCCGAAACTCTCCCAGGCGAGCGCATCGACGCCGCGGGCGCCGAGCATCGACCACATGGCGAGCTCGAAGGCGCCGGTGTCGGAGGCCGGAACGATGCCGCAGAGATAGTCGGCCGGGAGGCCCAGCAGCGCGCGCGTCTTGTCGATCGCGAGCTTGAGGCGCGCCTTGCCTTCCTTCGCCCGGTGCGACCGGCCGAGAAATGCCTTACCGAGATTTTCGGGGGTCC
Organism: uncultured Hyphomicrobium sp.; assembly: GCA_964557265.1. Taxonomy (GTDB): domain Bacteria; phylum Pseudomonadota; class Alphaproteobacteria; order Rhizobiales; family Hyphomicrobiaceae. The sequence goes on along the minus strand of CAZKZT010000168.1, from coordinate 2,947 downwards.
AGCCAGGACGCTTTGCGCAGGGGCCGGAAGAAAAATGCGTGCAAACAGGCCGCGTCTGCGGCCTTTCAGTCGTCGGCATGTGAGCCTACCCTTTCAGATAGAAGCCCCTCGTTGGGGAGGGGTGTCCCACGGCGGCAGATACGCCTGCGCGTTGCTGCCGTCAACGGAAACGCGGTCGCAGGTCGCGCGCAGGGCAGGCAAGCGGCTCCAATATTGCGGCCAAAGCGACCCGCACCTTGACAAAATCGCGATACGTGCCAATTTTTCAGGCATGATGACGCAGCGTAAAACGCTCCAGCGGATCCTGTTGATCGCGCATTTCTAGCCCCGGACCCGGCGCAATACGCCCCAGGTTCGGGGACAAGCGGAGCTTCGCGCGGCTTCCATCACTCTCCTCACTCCGACATTCACCGATGAGTTCGCCGCCCGCGCGCTTTCGCGCGGCAGGGCTCACGAGCATTGAGCACAAGTCATGTCCCAGATCACGCCCAAGACCGCCCGCGCGCGCGCCAAGCCGCCGATCGTGATCGGCGACACCGACCATCGGAACCTGTCCGCCCTCGCCATTGCGACCGAGGGCCGGATGCCGGAGGTGTCAGCCATACTTCTCGATGAACTCGACCGCGCCAAGGTCGTGCCACAGGCGAGAGTTCCCGCGCACGCCATTCAGATGGGCTCGACCGTGCGCTATCGCACGGCGGATGCCGCCGAACGCGAGGTCACGCTCGTGCTTCCGGGCGAAGCGAACATCGACCTCGGACGCATCTCGATCATGACGCCGATCGGAACGGCCCTTATCGGCCTCTCGCGCGGGCAGTCGATCACATGGACGTCCAGGGACGGGCGCGAGCAAGAGTTGAGCATCATCAGCGTCGAGATGCCCGCAACCGATGGCGCCGAGGCGTGAGGCCATGACAACCATGCAGCCGGACTCCGCGTGCTACCTGACGACGAAGGATGCAACCATCCTTGAAGGCATCCTGGCCAACATGGAAACGCGCGACCTCGGCGATACACCGGTTGCCTGCCTCCTGCGGCGCAAACTCGCGCACGCCCGGGTGAGCTTCCGCGATGACATCGCCCCCTGTGTCGCAACCATCAACAGCCGAGTCGAATTTCAGGCCGACAACGGCCCCGTTCAATCCTCGACGCTGACCTTCGGCGGCGAGAACGCGCTCCCCGGCGCGACGCTGTCCGTGTCGACGCTGCGCGGGCTGGCCCTGCTCGGGCTGATCGAGGGACAATCGATCGCAATCGACCAAGTCGACGGACGCAGCGAGGTGCTGCGACTGGAGCGTATCGTCTACCAACCGGAGTTCGCTCGCCGCACGAAGGCGGATGCACGCGTCGCGGAAACGCTGGCCTTTCCGAATGCGAGAATGCGCGCCGCGCTGTCGCGGGCCAAGCAAAGGACGACGCTGTACGATCCAGACGACAACGACCCTGGGCCCAGCGCAGCATGACGCGGCGCGGCGGACACCGCCGCCTCTACACCACGCGCGAATGAACGCGCGCGCGGCCACCCGCCTCGATCCCACGACACGCGCTAAGCAGAGCGGACTGCGGGCTTGCGGACGATCATGTCGGGGTCGATGAAAGCCGCATCGTTCGCCGCTTGCGACTCCGTAGCCGCGATTTCCGCGACCACCTGATGCGTAAACCGCACCGTCCGATCGACGACGAGTTGGCGCTGCTTGTCGATCGTGATGTTGTGATAGCTGTCATCGAGGATGACCGTATCGACGCGGCCGGCGAGCTTCTTCTGAAGGAATTCGGCGTTGTCGAGGTGGGCGTAGTCGTCCTCGCGCGGGTGGATCAGCAAAGCAGGCTGCCTGGTCTTGCCGATCTCGCTGCGGACAGTCTGCGAGAGCCAGCGGTGCTCGAGGACAGCGCCCCCTGGTGTCATGGGCAAGCCGGCAACAGTCCCGTCCTTGGCCATGAAAGCCTTGCGGATGAAGTCACGCACACGCTCATCCTTGATGCCGTGCGGCTCGGTGTCCTCGAACTGGAACAGGTTGGCGAACCATTTCACGTGGATGAGATTGAAAAGCCGCGCGTACCACGGGATCATCCAACCGTTGAGCCAAAGCGTCGGTGCGTACGACATCGTCCCCTGGACGAGCTTCGGATTACGCGCAGCCAACAGCAATGCGATCAGTGCGCCCGTCGACAGACCGCCGACAATCACCACGTCACAGTCCTTGCGGAGCCGGTGCAGCGCCGCCTCGGCGCTCGCGTACCAGTCCTGCCATGTGACCGCCGCCACATCGGAGGTTTCGCCGCCGTGCCCCGCGAGCAGCGGGCAATGAACGGTGAACCCCTCACGCGCAGCACCATAGGCGACGTAGCGCATTTCGAGCGGCGTGCCGCACAGGCCATGTAGCAGCAGCAATCCGACGCGATTACCCGCCAAATTCAAACTCAGATCTTTTACGGTCATCCCCAGAACACAGGCACTTGTTGTTTACTGATATCGGGTTTTTCCGCCATTCTTGAATGGCAAGACAAGTCATAGTCCTTCAAGCATATGCGATGCTCTTCGTCGAGCGCGATGATTAAAGCCAGATTTTCAATTGCACAGGGTGAGATTTGGTGGACGTTGCTGAATCTGAACAATTACTACCCACCACCATCCATGGATTTTCTCCGGCAATTCAATAGTATACTGCGAACTCCAAGCGGCGCTTGCGGACGCGCGACGGCGCTGACCACGCGCATTCTCAAGCGCGCGATCGATACCGATGCGACAAATTGGAACGATTGTAATAAATCGTGATCCGCGCGGGTCGCGGCCCGCGCACCGCACGCGCGACCGCACCGATTCCACCAAAGGCTGACGCGCTTTAGCGGTCGATCTCGCCGAACACGATATCGAACGAGCCGAGGATAGCAGAGACGTCGGCGAGCAAATGCTTCTTGCCGAACGGGTCGAGCGCCTGGAGATGCG
>CAZKZT010000167.1:0-8003 GCA_964557265.1 uncultured Hyphomicrobium sp. | reverse complement strand
GCTTGCGCGGGGACGAACGGGAATTTCATCGCTCATGGCGTCGCTCCATGCGCGAAGGTCTTGCCGGTGCCGAAATACACTTCCTGCACCTGCGGATTGTCGCGGATGGCGGTGGCGTCGCCGTCGGCGATCAGCTTGCCGCGCGCCAGCACGATCATGCGGTCGGCGTAGGCGAACACCACGTCCATGGAATGCTCGGTGAACAGCACCGAGATTCCGCGCTCGACCACCAGCCGCTTCACCAGCGCGATGAGATCGTTGCGCTCGCGCGGCGCCATGCCGGCGGTCGGCTCGTCCATCAGCAGCAGGCGCGGATCGTTGACCAGCGCGATCGCCAGTTCGACGCGCTTGAGGTCGCCATAGGCGAGCACCGAGCATGGCGTGTCGGCGGCGTGCGCCATCCCGACTTCGACAAGGCGGTCGCGTACTTCGTCCGCGTGGGCCGCGGCGAGATCGGCGAGCGGATTGCGTGCCTTCTCGCGCGACAGAATGGCGACGAGGAGGTTCTCGGCGACCGTCATCGAGGCAAAGGTCTGCGTGATCTGGAACGTGCGCGCCACGCCTTCGCGCCACAGCGCCCGCGGCGGCCAGCCGGTAACATCGCGCCCTTCAAGACGCACACATCCGCGATCGGGCGCGAGCTGGCCATTGATCATGTTGAATGTCGTCGTCTTGCCGGCGCCATTCGGCCCGATCAACGCCAGCAATTCGCCTGCGTAGACGGTGAAACTGACACCTTGGACGGCGCGAAAACCCTTGAAGGCTTTCGCCACGTCGTCGACGGCGAGCACGGCGGAGGTACCTGCGTTGGCGATCATGCCGCCTCCTCCCGCTTCGCGCGCCACTGGCGGAGCGTGCCGACGACGCCCTGCGGGAAGATAACCGTAATGAGGATCAGCGTCAGGCCGAGGACCGCGTGCCAATAGGCTGTCGCCCGCACGATCCAGTCCTGGAGCATCACGAACACGAAGGCACCGACCACCGGACCGACCAGTGTCTGTACGCCGCCGATCAGCACCATCGCGAGCGCATCGACGGAGCGCGGGATGGCCAACGAGTCCGGTGACAGCGACCCCTTCGAGAACACGTAGAGCGCACCCGCGAGGCCAGCCGCCGCGCCCGCCGCAACGATCCCTCGCCACTGCACCATGCGCACGTCGATGCCTACGGCTTCAGCACGCACGCGAGAGTCGCGTGCGGCCCGCAGCAAGTAGCCGAGCGGCGCGTGCACCGTCCGCCACAGCAGCAGGATCGCGCCACCCGCGAGCGCCAGCGTCGCAAAATAATAGGCGGTCTTGCTGGAGAGCGCCGCCGGCGGCCACACACCGACAAGGCCATTGCTCCCGCCTGTCACACTGTCCCACTGGAACGCGATCGCCCAGGTGATCTGCGCGAACGCGAGTGTCAGCATTGCCAGCGATACGCCGGAAAGGCGGACGCAGAACCAGCCGAACAAGGTCGCCAGCATCGCCGAGAACGCGACGCCCGCCGGCACCGCGGCCAGGAAGGGCGCACCGGCCTTTGCCGCGACCGCTGCCGCGTAGGCGCCAGCGCCGAAGTAGGCCGCATGGCCGAACGACGCCATCCCGCCCGCCCCCATGATCAGGCCGAGGCTCGCGGCAAACAGCGCAAAGATGATGATGTCGGTCGCGAGCACGATCGTGAAGCGGTCGACGATGAACGGCAGCGCCATGAGTGCGAGCGCCAGCACAGCCAGCGGCCACATCGCGCGCACCTTCGGCGGCGGAAGCGGCAGGATCGACGACGCGGTGACCCGCTGAACGGCCGGTGCGGTGCCGAACAGCCCCCACGGCCGGATGATCAGCACGATCGCCATGACGATGAACTCGGCGACCAGCGTCAGCTTCGAGAACGAGAACGCCATGCCGAAAATGTGCGTATCGCCGATACCGATGCACCACGCCTTGACGACGCAGATGATCACCGCCGCCACGTAGGCGCCGGGCAGGCTGCCGAGACCGCCGACAACGGTGACGACGAATACATCCGCGATAATGGTGAGGTCCATCGCGTGGTTGGCCGGCTCGCGCGGCAATGCGAGTGCACCCGCCAACCCCGCCAGCAGCGAGCCGAGCGCAAACACGCCTGTGAACATCAACGCCTGATTGATGCCGAGCGCCGCCGCCATGCTGCGGTCCTCGGTCGCCGCGCGGATCCGCGTGCCCCAGTCGGTCCGCGTCAGCAACAGCCAGACCGCGAGCCCGACCAGCGGGCCGAGCACCAGCAGCAGCAGGTCGTATTCGGGAAACGGCTTGCCGAGGATCGAAACGGCGCCGGTCAGCCCAGGCGCCCGTGGCCCCAGAATATCCTCTGGCCCCCACAGGTAGAGCACCGCGTCCTTGAGCACGAGCACAACGCCGAACGTGGTGATGAGTTGCAGCAGCTCGGGCGCGCGGTAGATGCGGCGCAGGATCACGATCTCGATGAACGCACCGAGGACGCCGACCGTGAGCGCAGCCAAGACCGCGCCGCCCCAGAAGCCGAGCGCGCCGCCACCGAGACGGTCGTAGAAGGTCACCGCCAGATAGGCGCCAACCATGAAGAACGAGCCGTGCGCGAAGTTGACGACGCGCGTCACGCCGAAGATCAGCGTCAGTCCCAGCGCTACCAGGAACAGCAGCGAAGCGCTCGCGAGGCCGTTGAGGGTCTGGATCAGAAAGGAGGCGAGCATGACGTCCTGGCTTATGATGCACGACGTGCCGCAACCTCGTCGGTCACGGCACGCCGCTCATTCAGAGCCTACACGACAGAACTGCGTGATCAACCTATTGAGGCCGCAGTTTCTTGACCACCTCGTCGGCGGGCAGATGCTTCTCGCCCGGCTCGTAGCGCCAGTCGACCATCACGCCCTTGCCGTCCTTGAGGCCGATCTTGCCGACGTAGGCCCCCATCGTCGATTGGTGATCGATCTCGCGGTAGACGATCGGGCCGAACGGCGTCGAGTGCGCGAGCCCCTTCAGCGCCGCGACGATCGCCTCGGGCTCGAGTGACTTCGCTTTGCGCAGCGCCTCGCCAACGGAGATGAACGCCGAGTAGCCGACCACCGAGCCGAGGCGCGGGTAGTCGTTGTACTTCGCCTGATAGGCGGCGAGGAACGCCTTATGCTCGGGCGTGTCGATCGCATACCAGGGGTAACCGGTGACGATCCAGCCGACGGGTGCTTCGTCGCGCAGCGGATCGAGATATTCGGGCTCGCCGCCGAGCACGCTCAGCACCGGACGATCCTTGAACAGGCCGCGCGTCGTGCCTTCACGCACGAACTTCTGCATGTCGGCGCCGAACGTGACATTGAAGATCGCATCCGGCTTCGCGTCGGCGACGGCCTGCGCCACGCTGCCCGCATCGATGCGGTTCAGCGGCGGCGCCTGCTCGACGACGAACTCGACGCCCGGCTGGCGCTCGGTCATCAGCTTCTTGAACGAAGCTACCGCTGACTGGCCATACTCGTAGTTCGGATAGACGATCGCCCAGCGCTTCTTGTTGAGCTTGACTGCCTCGTCGACCAGCATCGACACCTGCATGTAGGTCGAGGTGCGCAGCCGGAACGTGTAATTGTTGCCGTTCTCCCAGACGATCTTGTCGGTCAGCGGCTCGGACGCGATGAACGGAAAGCTCCGCTGCTTGGCGAAGTCCGCGACAGCCAAGCCGATGTGCGAAAGGAAGCCGCCGGCCAGCAGCACCACGCCTTCGCGGCTCACGAGTTCCTCGGCGGCGCGCACCGCGTCTCCGGGCGTGCCGTTGTCGTCACGCACGACAACCTCGAGCGGCCGGCCATTGATGCCGCCACTCTTGTTGATTTCCTCGACGGCGAGATCGAAGCCCTTCTTGTAGGGCTCGAGAAAGGCCGGGATGACCTTGTAGCTGTTGATCTCGCCGACCTTGATCGGCGCCTGCGCCTTGGCTGGTGCCGCCAGAGCGGCCATCGTCGCCAAAGCAATCGACAGTCTGCCCAGTTTCATCTCTTCTACTCCCCAGTTCGCTCACGGGACGAAGCACCAAGCTGCGCACCATCCATCCCGCGTCGCCATGCGCGGTTACCATATGGCCCCACGGCCCGGAAATACTATGGCCTGGAACCTCTCCTGTCTGGTATTTCAGCAGCTTGGCACGAGATGTCCGTCATGTGCGGACACGGGGGCTGGAGCGACAGGCCAGACGGCACGAGCAGATGGGGCCAGAATGACGCGTGAGCTACCGCTACCCAGGTTCTGCGCCCAGGCAAGCGACTTTGACCTGCTCCCATGCGCATCCTAGGCATCGTCAGCGAGACCCACGACAGCGGTCTCGCACTGATCGAAGACGGCAAACCGGTGCTCGTCCTCGAGGAAGAGCGGCTGAGCCGCATCAAGCATTCGCAGGATTTCCCGCGCAAAGCCGTCGCGGCGGCCGCCGCAAGCGGGCTTCTGCGGCTCGACGAGATCGACGCGATCGCAACGCCGTGGAAGGTGTCGAGACTGCGCAGGACGTTCCTGCGCGCGCTGTGGCAGAACGCGCCGGCAAGCCTCAATCTGCTGCGACCGGGCGCGCAAACGGCGCAGAAGAACAGCATCGTCATCCTGAACCACTGGCTGCGGTACGGGTTGCGCAAGCAGTTCGGACGCCGTCAGCGCCTCCCGCCGCTCATCAATGTTCCGCATCATCATGCCCACGCCGCGATCTTCCTGGTCTCCCCGTTCGAGGAAGCGAACGTGCTGGTCATGGATGGCTACGGCGATGCGGCGGCGACGTCCGCCTACACCGGCCAGGGCAACAACCTGAAGCGCGCCTGGCACGGCGCGTTCTTCAACTCGCTCGGCATGGTCTACACGTTCATCACAGGCCACCTCGGCTTCCGCGCCTTCGAGGAAGGCACCGTCATGGCCCTCGCCGCCCATGGCGACGACCGCTACGTCGCGGCGTTCCGTGATGTCATCCATCTTGGCGACGATGGCCGCCACCACATCAACATGGACTACTTCACGTACGACCGGTACGCGTTCCTCAAGCCCTTCAGCGACAAATTCATCGCGGCGTTCGGTCCCGCGCGCGATCCCGACCAGCCGGTCGGCGACCAGCACAAAGCGCTGGCGCGCGCGCTCCAGGTGCGGATCGAAGAGGCCGTGCTGCATGTCGCGCGGCACATGTATGCGACCAATCCGTCGAAGAACCTGGTACTGACCGGCGGTGTCGCGCTCAATTGCGTCGCCAACGGCCGCGTCCTCGCCGAGACCGACTATGAGCGGGTGTGGGTCCCTCCATGCGCATCCGATACCGGGGCACCGCTTGGCGCGGCGCTCTGGCACTATCACGTGCAGCAGAAGAAACCGCGCGACTTCGTGCTCACGCATCCGTTCTACGGCCTCGAAGAGAGTGACGATGCGATCCGCAAAGCGCTCGACGCCGCCGGGCTCTCCTATCAGCGCCTCGACGACGACGCGCTCTTCGCCCAGGTGGCACGCGACCTCGCGGACGGGCTCATCGTCGGATGGTTCCAGGGCCGCTTCGAGATGGGCCCGCGCGCGCTCGGGAATCGCTCGATTCTCGCCGACCCGCGCCATCTGGCCACGAAGGACCGCATCAACGCGCGGATCAAGTACCGCGAGAGCTTCCGCCCGTTCGCGCCGGCCGTCCTTGTCGAGCACGCGCACGAGTACTTCGAGATCACCCAGGACGACCCGTTCATGACGATGGCGCCGAAGGTGCGGCCCGAGAAGCGCAGCGTCATTCCCGCCGCCGTGCACGTCGACGGCACCGGGCGCATCCAGACCGTCGCCCGTGACGCCAACCCGCGCTACTACGCCGTCATCGAGGCGTTCGGGCGGCTCACCGGCGTCCCCGTCGTGATCAACACGAGCTTCAACCGCCAGGAGCCGATCGTGTCCACCGCGCGGGAGGCGATCTCCTGCTATCTGCGCACCGAAATGGACTCGCTCGCGCTCGGCAATTTCTACACGCGCGACCGCAATCGCGACACTGAGACACGCGAACGCAAAAACTTCGCGGTGCGCGACGAAAACCTGGTCGGCGGGGAGTAGTTTTTTGCCACGGTCGCCGACGGCCCCGCCTACCGGCGCCGCGGGACGGCCTCGCCGGTTAAGTTCTCACGGTCTTCGGCCACTCCGGGATGTCATCAAAGCGTAAATCGGTACATCTTCGCCCGGCGCGTGTAGAATGATTCAAGACACCGCGCGACATCAAGAAAATCGGCATGGCAAGCGACGACACGACAGAGACCGACAGCACACGCCGCCCCTGGCATGCGCGCGTGCTGACGTTGTTTCCTGATATGTTTCCGGGCGGGCTCGGCGTGTCGCTGGTCGGCACCGCGCTCGACAATGGACTATGGCAGCTCGACTGCGTCGACATCCGCGACTTCGGACTGACGAAACACCGCACCGTCGACGATACGCCAGCGGGCGGTGGCGCCGGCATGGTGATGCGCGCCGACGTGCTCGCCGCCGCGATCGATCATGCCCGCGCGGACATGCCCAACGCGCCGCTTATCTATCTCAGCCCGCGTGGCAAGCCACTCACTCAGGCACGCGTGCGCAGCCTTGCCGCTGGCCCCGGCGCGATCCTGCTCGCGGGCCGGTTCGAAGGGATCGATCAGCGCGTGATCGACGCGCGCGGGCTGGAGGAAATCTCGATCGGCGATTACGTGCTGTCGGGCGGCGAACTGGCGGCGATGGTGCTGATCGATGCCTGTGTGCGCCTGCTGCCAGGTGTCCTCGGCGCCCATGCCTCGCTCGACGAGGAAAGCTTCGAGAGCGGGCTGCTCGAGTATCCGCAGTACACGCGGCCGCGCGAGTGGGAGGGGCGCCCGATCCCCGAGACATTGCTATCCGGTGACCACAAGCGCATCGCGGCGTGGCGCCGCGCCGAAGCCGAACGACTGACGCGCGAGCGCCGTCCTGATCTCCTGCCCGCAGCCGCGCCGGCGGCCCCCAAGCGATCGATCAAGGAGTAAGCTCGTGACCCTGCTGGTTCTCGGCCTCGCCATCTTCATCGGCATCCATCTCGTGCCGACCTGCCCCAGCGCACGCGGCAACTTCACAACGCGACTCGGAGAAAACGGCTACAAGGGCCTGTTCACGCTCGCGGCGTTCATCGGCCTCGCGCTGATCATCTACGGCTTCGGGCAGGCGCGATGGGCGGCGAGCGGCAATCCGCTGCTATGGACTCCGCCGCGCTGGACGCGCCACGCGACGATGACGCTGATGCTACCGGTGTTCATCCTGCTCGCCGCCGCCTATCTGCCGGGTCGTATCAGCGCCGCCGTCAAGCATCCGATGCTGCTGTCGGTGAAGTTGTGGGCCTTCGCGCACTTGCTGGTGTCGGGCCGGCTGGCGCAGCTCCTGCTGTTCGGCGGCCTCCTGGCCTGGGCCGTCTACGATCGGATCTCGGCGAAGCGCCGCGCACTGCCGGTCAAAACCGGTCCCGTGCGCAACGACGTCATAGCCATCGTGATCGGGCTGCTCGCTTACGCCTTCATGCTGACGCGCGGTCATACACTCATCATCGGCGTCCCGCTCATTTCCTGATACGCCTTACTTCAGAGCGCTCATGCCATCTCTCGATCTGATCGCCTTCGTGACGTTCGTCGCCCTGATCGGCGGCTACCATTTCGTCTCGCGCTACCGCTCGGTCGTCGATCGAAGCATTGCTGGCGCCATCCAGCGCCAGCGCATTGCCTGGATGCGGCAGATGGCGCTGCGCGACAACCGCATCATCGACGGCCAGATCCTCGCCGCCCTGACGCAGGGCAACGCTTTCTTCGCATCGACTTCAGCAATCGGGATCGGCGGACTTGCCGCGATGCTGGGCTCGGGCGAGCAGGTCCAGGCCCTTTTCGAGCAGATCCCTTACGCGACGAAATCGACTCCCGTGCTCTGGGAGATCAAACTCATTCTCATGATCGGGATCTTCATCTACGCGTTTTTCAAGTTCGCGTGGGCCTCGCGCCTCACGCATTACGCCGCGATCATGATCGGCGCGACGCCGAT
>CAZKZT010000166.1:0-8004 GCA_964557265.1 uncultured Hyphomicrobium sp. | reverse complement strand
CCGGCGCGCCGATCATCAGCGGCACGAACCAGTTGCCGAACCCGCCGATCATCGCGGGCATCACCATGAAGAACACCATGATGAGGCCGTGGCTGGTCACGAACACGTTGAAGGTGTGCGGATCGGCAAACCACTGCATGCCGGGCTCCTGCAACTCCAGCCGCATCGCGACGGACAGGAAGCCACCGATGATGCCCGCCATGATGGCGAACAGCAGGTACAGCGTGCCGATATCTTTGTGGTTGGTCGAGAACAGCCAGCGGTTGATGCCAGTCGGCGTATCGTGATGATCGTCGTGGCCGTGCGCCTCGTGTGCCTTCGTCGCCATCTCTGCTTCACCCCAGCTTTATCTTGTCTTCGTGGCTTCCTCACCGTTCACCGTCAGCAGGCCCGGGGCCTCGTTCACGGCGTCACGGCGAGAGCTGATTACGTTTCTTCAGCGGGTCAGGCCCGCGGCGACTTTGGTCCCGGCATGCTCGAGCGCAACGCGCTCCTGGATCTCCTGGACCTTCTTGCGGTCACGTGCCTTCACGGCCTCGACCCACTCGTTGAAGACCGCGTCTTTGACGACGCGCACCGCGATCGGCATGAACGCGTGATCCTTGCCGCACAGTTCCGAGCACTGCCCGTAGAACACGCCTTCCTGGCGGGCTCTGAACCACGTCGCGGTGATGCGGCCGGGAACTGCGTCGACCTTCGAGCCGAAGGCCGGTACGGTCCAGTTGTGGATCACGTCGCTCGCAGTGACCAGTACGTGCACGACCTTGTTGACCGGCACGAAGATCTCGTTGTTGACGGAGAGCAGCCGCGGTGAGGGAACGCCCTTCTTGATCAGGGCCGCGCGCTCTTCGTCATTCAACATCACCGAGGTGAAGCTGAAGCCGCCGTGGTCGGGATAGCTATGTGTCCAGTTCCACTGGTTGCCCGTGGCTTTGATCACCAGATCGGCCGTCGGGTACTCGTACTGCTTGTAGAGCAGCTTGAACGAGGGGACGGCGATCATGAGCAGGATCAGAACCGGGATGACGGTCCACGCGACCTCGAGAAGCTGGTTATGCGTGGTGGTCGAGGGGGTCGGATTGCGCTTCTCGCTGAAGGCATAAATGACGTAGGCCATCAGGATCATCACGAAGATCGTGATGCCGATGATGATCGGGTTCACCAGGACGTTGTGGAACCAGTTGATGCCGTCGGCGACCTCGGTCACCGGGTTCTGGAGGCCCATCTGCCAGTGCGACGGCTGGCCTGTGCCGGCCGCGGCGGACGTGGCGATACCTGCCGACATCATGCCGGCGACGGCGAGACTGCCCCGCGCGGTCCAACCGAAGCCGCTCTGCCCGTATTTCATGCCCATCTGCTCCCAGCCTCGCCCCTGGTCCACCCGCACCGATGCCATGCGAGGGATCGTGTGCCGCGTCATCGATCCGACAAAATCGACGCCTGCGTGAACACGTTATAGCTCCACATTGGAATGCCTCAAGCGCGCAAACTAACGCAGACGCGTCTGTTGCGCACCAATTTGCACGGAAATCGAACACGGCGCCCGCCGACGCGCCGTCGTATGCACATTTTGGCGTTCGCTTTCCGTGCTTTCTCCTAGCCAGTGCGGCCCCTCAAGGCGAGCGCCGGTTTGGGGACGGGTGCTGCGGCATTTCGCGGCACACCCGGCAGGCGGGCGATGCCGTGGCTCGCCCCCGCGCGCGGATCAGGCAGGCGTCCAGCCGATCGCGGCGGCTACCGCTTCGCGCAACTCCGCGAGGCCGCGCTTTTTTTCCGAGGACGTGGTGAGAACGGCCGGCATCGCGGCGGGGTGCGCGACGATTTTCTCTTGCGTTGCAGCAATCATGTGCGCGAGCGCAGCCGGTGTCAGCTTGTCAGCTTTTGTCAGCACGACCTGGAACGATACGGCCGCGCCATCCAGCAGCTCCATGATGGTCTTGTCGACCTCCTTGATGCCATGACGGGCATCGATCAGCAGGAAGGTCCGCGCCAGCGTCGGGCGGCCGCGCAAGTAGTCCTTGATCAGCGCCGTCCAGCTCTCGACCATCGCCTTCGGCGCCTTGGCGTAGCCGTAGCCGGGCATGTCGACGAGGAAGAAGGGGTGCTGGGTCAGCGCCGGACGGAAGAAGTTGAGCTCCTGCGTCCGCCCCGGTGTGTTCGATGCCCGCGCGAGCCCGTGCTGATCCACCAGAGCGTTGATCAGCGATGACTTGCCGACATTCGAGCGGCCGGCGAAGGCGATCTCGGGCCGGTCGGCCTCAGGCAGGAATTCGAGGGCCGGGACGCTCTTGAGAAAGACCCAGTTGCCGCGGAACAGCACATCGGCGGCGCCCGCAGGCTCGCCGCCGTTGCCGTCCCGGTTGGGGCCGGGCGCGCTCACTTCTTGTCGGCTGTCCGCCGCGCGGCCAGCCACTTGTCGACGCCGAGGTTCTTCCACAGATGCACCTCGGTGTTGTTCTTGCGCATGATCGTATACTGTTGGAGCAGCGACAGCACGTTGTTCCAGGCCCAGTAGATCACGAGACCGGCCGGGAACGACGCCAGCAGGAACGTGAACAGCACCGGCATCCAGTTGAAGATCTTCTGCTGGATCGGGTCAGGCTGCTGCGGGTTGAGCTGCATCTGGACCCACATCGTGATGCCCATGATGATCGGCCACACGCCGATATGGAAGAAGTCGGGCACGGTGTAGGGGAGAAGGCCGAACAGATTGAACAGCGACGTCGGATCCGGCGCGGAGAGATCCTTGATCCAGCCGTAGAAAGGCGCGTGACGCATGTCGATGGTCACGAACAGCACTTTGTACAACGCGAAGAAGACAGGAATCTGCAGCAGGATCGGCAAACAGCCGGCCAGCGGATTGATCTTCTCCTTCTTGTACAGCCCCATCAGCTCCTGTTGCTGCTTGGCGCGGTCATCCTTGTAGCGCTCGCGCAGCTTCTCCATCTCGGGCTGCAGGTTCTTCATCTTCGCCATCGACTCGTAGGACTTGTTGGCGAGCGGGAAGAACACGAGCTTGACGAGCACCGTCGTCGCAAGGATCGCGAGGCCGAAATTGCCGGTAAGTCCGAGGCTCGCGAACCAGCTGGCGAGCCAGTGGATGAGCTTGAACAGCGGCTTGGTGATGAAGTGGAACCAGCCCCAGTCGACCAGCATGTCGAGACGTTTGATCTTGAGCGCCTCTTCGTAGCCGTTGATCGTGTAGACTTCCTTCGCGCCGGCGAAGAGATGGCCTTCGGTCGCGCCGGTCGCGCCCGGCGCCACGGTCACGGCCGGCATCAGGTAGTCGGTCTGGAACGTATCGCGCTGGCCGGGCGCCGCGGGGTAACCGGCAAAGCTCGCGCGGTATTCCGTGGTCTGGCTGGGAATGACGGCGGCCGCCCAATACTTGTCGGTGATGCCGAGCCAGCCGCCGACCGTCTTGTCGAACGTCTTGCTGCCGCCTTCCTTCAGGACGTCGGCGTATTTGAATTCCTGCAGGCCTTTTTCACCGGCAATGCCGATCAGGCCTTCGTGCAGGATGAAGAAACCTTCGAGCTTCGGAATGCCGACGCGATAGACGCGCGCATAGGGAAAGAGCGACACCTCGGCCTGGGTCTTGTTCTCGATCTCGTCGCGGACCGTGAACATGTAGTTCTCATCGACCGAGATCGTCCGGCGGAACGTGACGCCTTCGCCGTTGTTCCAGCTGAGGCGCGCCGGACTGGTCGGCGTCAGCGGGTCGCTCGTATCGGCGGTCCACACTGTGTCGCGGCCTGGCACCTTGGTCGTGCTGCCGCCCGCAGTCGCCCAGCCGTGCTCGGCGAAGTAAGGATTGGGCGCTTCGGCGGGTGAGAACAGGACGACGTTCGGGCTCGTCGGCGCCACCTGCTCGCGATACTTCACCATCACGAGATCGTCGATGCGGCCGCCGCGCAGCCCGATCGATCCGCTGAGGCTCGGTGTCTGGATCGTGACGCGCGGCGAGGACTTGAGGGCGGCATCACGGCTGGCGGCGACGGCGGCCGGAGCGCCGGGCACGGCGGTTGGCGCACCTGGCGCGGCACCAGGGGTGGCGCCGGGCGCTGCAACGGGGGGCTGGCCGGCGCCGGGCTGAGCCGATGCGTCCGGCTGCTGCACCTGCGTCTGCTGCTGGCGCGCGCGCTTTTCCTGCTCTTCCTTCAGCTTGGGACCGGCGTAGAGAAACTGCCAGGCCAGCAGCACGCCGACCGACAGCACGATCGCGAGCAGGAGGTTTTTCTGGTTGTCGTCGTGCTGCATCATCGCGTGTTCAGCCTTCGGTTGCGGGCGCGGACGTCAGGTCCTGCTGCTCGTCGATGTCTTGCGTGGATCGGCGCGCCGGGGCGCGGATTTGGAGCGGTCCGAGGGGCGCTGCGGTGCGTGGACCTGCGCGAGGGCCGCGATCATGTCGCGCTCGAGGACACTGAAAGGGCGGGTCGCAGCCGCCTCGCGGGCGATGACGACATAATCATGCCCGTCGCGGGCATGAGCCGGCGCGACCAGCCGCACGGTTTCCTTGAGGCGCCGGCGGATGCGGTTGCGCATCACGGCGTTGCCGAGTTTTTTGGTTGCTGTGAAGCCAAAGCGCGCCGGGCCGATCGGATCGGCGGTGCGCCGATCTGCAGTTTCCGGAACTTGCGCCTCACTGCCCCGCATCGCCCTCTCGCTCGCGTCACGCGCCCGCATCTCGATCACGAAAGCCGGCGTCGACCATCGCCGTCCGCCGCGAATCCGGAGAAACTCTGAGCGCCGCTTGAGTGTCGCGATGGCCATTCACTGCATCCGGTCGCGGGGCGCTGGCCGGAATTACCGCCAGCCGGACAGATCCGGCGAGGCGGGCCGATTACGCCGACAGACGCTTGCGACCCTTGGCGCGGCGGCGGGCGACGACGTTGCGGCCGCCGACGGTCGCCATCCGGGCGCGGAAACCGTGCCGGCGCTTACGCACGAGCTTGCTCGGCTGATAGGTCCGCTTCACGATACATTCTCCATTCTTTTCCGTGCCTTAGGATAACGGATCCTGGCACGCCTGATCCTGCGGGAAACCTTCGGCGCTCTGAAAGCAGGGCCCGCTGGCCCAGCTATGCCGGTGCTCGACACGGAGTGCTGAAACACCAATCGGCGGCCACCGCTTCGCAGCGTGGTCGCCCAAGGCAGTGCGCCCGGTCCCCAAATGAGTGCTCGGCTTATATGGGTGACCTTCGGCCAAGTCAATCGGCCGGGCGGGGCGGGGCGCAGTTTTCGGTAACCTTGCCGGCGCGCGGAGGGGGTGTCAGAGCCGGTGTGCGTGCGCCGCGCTTGTCACAGGGAACGGGGGACCGCATAAGCGCCGAGATGGGGAGCGGCGGCTGCACCGGTATCCGGGGGAGCGCCTGGCGTCCTGTGCCTATCGGGCGGAGGCAGGTGGCGATGAGCGGCCAGGGCGGCGACGGCGAGGGCGCGGCCGAGCGTAGGATCGTCATCATCGGCGTTCTCCTCATGCTCGCCGCCGGCTTCAATTCGTCGCTGCTGCACCTCGGGGTGCGCTACGTCGGCAGCCAGTTGCCCGCGATCGAGGTCGTCTTCCTGCGCACGGTGATCACGCTGCTGATGACGGCGCCATTCGTCTTCAGGCCGGGCAAAATCGCGTGGCGCACGAACAATCTGACGCTGCAAGTCGTGCGCGGCATGATCGGCGTGGTGTCGACGGCAGCATGGTACTACGCGCTCGCCAATATGCCGCTGGCCGACGCGGCCGTGCTGAGCTTCACGACGCCGATTTTCGTCACCATCGGTGCCGCGCTCTACTTCAGCGAGACGGTCGGCCGGGTCCGCGCCAGCGCGGTCGTGTTCGGCCTGTTCGGCGCGATCGTCATTCTGAGGCCGGGCTTCGAGACGGTATCGATTGCGGCGCTGGCGGCGCTCACGGCCAATATCCTGTGGGGTGTGAGCCAGCTCATGGCGAAGCAGCTCACCCGCTACGACAGCACCATCACGATCGCCTTCTATCAGCCGCTGATGATGGCGCCACTCGCCGGATTGGCGACAATCCCGGTGTGGGTCATGCCGAGTGGCGACGTGTGGTTCGCCCTGCTGGGCATGGGGACTGCGGCCGCGATCGGCAATTTCTGCTTCGTGCAGGCTCTGAAGACGGCCGACGCCAGCCTCATCATGCCCGCCGACTATGTGCGGCTCGTCTGGATGGTGATGTGGGGGTTCCTGATTTTCAGCGAGGTTCCAGGCTGGCCCACATGGCTCGGCGCGGCGATGATCGTCGGATCGACGCTCTACGTGACATGGCATGAAGCGCGCGGAGCCATTGCGCCGAAACGCCGCGCGGAATGAGCGCTGCACGCTGCCGCCCGCGCAGGATAAGAATGGTCAGCGAAACAACAGGCTAAAGGTAACGGAGCACGGCGACATGGAAATCAGCGCGCAGGAAATACTCGAAGGCATCCGGGCCTGGGTCGAGATCGAGAGCCAGACCGTCGACGTCGAGGGTGTCAACCGCGTGATGACGAAGTGCGCCGAGGCGTTCGCCGAGGCCGGTGCCAAGGTCGAGCGTATCCCTGGCAAGGATCAGCGCGGCGATCATCTGCTGGTGACGTCGGCGTGGGGCGGTGATGGTCCAGGCATCCTCGTGCTGAGCCATCTCGATACGGTGCATCCGAAGGGCACGCTGGCGAAGGACCTCCCCTACCGCATCGAGGGTGACAAGGCCTACGGCCCCGGTATCTACGATATGAAGGGCGGCGCCTACCTCGCGCTCTGCGCGTATCGGCTGCTCGCTGCTGGGCCGACGCCGAATGGTCTGCCGATCCGCTTCCTGTTCGTGTCCGACGAGGAAATGGGCAGCCGCACGTCGCGCGCCTACATCGAGAAGGAAGCCGAGCGCGCAAAGTACGTGCTCGTCACCGAGCCGGCGCGCCAGGGCGGCAAGATCGTCACGGGGCGCAAGGGCGTCGGCCGCTACCAGATCAGCGCGAGGGGACGCCCGGCCCATGCGGGCGGTGCCCATCAGGATGGCCGCAACGCCATCGTCGAGATTGCGCGGCAAGCGGCCCTGATCGATGGATGGACCGACTACGCGCGCGGCGTCACCTTCAACATCGGCATGATCAAGGGCGGCACGGCGGAGAACGTCGTGCCGGAGCATTGCACGGCGACGATCGACATGCGTGTCCAGACGATCGCCGACGCCGAGGCAATGGATCAGCGCCTGAAATCACTGAAGCCGTTCAATCCGGACATCCAGGTGACGGTCGAGGGGGGACTCAACCGGCCGCCGTTCGAGAAGAATGCCGGCATCGTCTCGCTGTTCGAGCACGCCAAGGGGCTGGCGGCCGAGCTCGGCTTCGAACTCCAGGACATGTACACGGGCGGCGGCAGCGACGGGAACTTCACCGCGCACAAGGTGCCGACGCTGGACGGTCTCGGCGTCGACGGCAACGGCGCGCATACCCTGCAGGAGCACCTGCTGATCTCGTCGCTTGTGCCCCGCATGATGCTGCAGAAGCGGTTGTTCGAGAGCCTGCAGTAGAGGGTGCGGTCGATCCCGATGTCATTCAGAGTTTGGTAACCAGCTGGCGAGAAGCGGACGGCGCGTAGCGATCTTTTCAGGGCGTCCCATTAGTCTGGGGCACTCTGTCCGCTCTCCGGTTTGCCGCTCCATGTCCGACAAGTCTGCCACCATTGATGCCGAGGCTTGGACGGGTCACCTGCCCGGGGGCTGGCCGAGGGCGAGCGATCATCCCTTGCCGAAGCCGATTGAGGCTGGAGAGTCGCTTAGGAAATCCATCATTGGCGCGTGTATTCTTCTGTACTTTGGCATCGCGCAATGGCTGCCATTCCGTCAGGAGACTCAGAAAAGGATTGCTCCCGCCGTCGTCGCCTTGCTCGGTGGCCTTTGGATGGTGAGGCGCAGCTTCCGCATCTATCGCCAGCCGAGGACCGTGCTGACGCTCAATGAGCGCGGGCTGTCCTGGCCCGGTCGCTCCACGGGATGGTCCGCGCGTAGCCACCGGG
>CAZKZT010000165.1:0-8035 GCA_964557265.1 uncultured Hyphomicrobium sp. | reverse complement strand
AGGCGCTGACGGTCGAGACCTACTGGCGCTGCGGCCTGCGCGACCGTGCGCACCTTGTCGAATACAACCTCGCCGCTGGAATCGCCTGCGAGATTGCGCCCGTCACCGAGCCGCGCATCGGCAAGCTTCACCAGCGCAACAGTCGGCCCCTTCGGCCCATCGGCGAGAAGCGCCACATGCTCAGCGCTCTTGGCGAAGGGCACACCGCGTGCCTTACCGCTGACTACGCCAGAGGCATCGATCTTGAGTTCATCCGACCATCGCGATGGCGCGATCGTCATCTTGCCGGCCGGCGATGCCAGTCCAGCTTCAGACAGCAGCCAGCCTGCCAGCAGCGTTTCGGCGACAGGCACCGAGGAGGCGAACCGCCCCGCAACCTTCACAACCTCGAATCCGTCAGCCAGGCTCGCGCCCGCTCCGCCGAGGGTGTCCGGCACCCACGCGAGGGTCAGACCACTCTCAGCGAGTGACTCCCACAGCGGGCCTTGCCACGCCTCATCCTTGGCTTGATTGACGGTCTGAGGATCGGCCAGATCCTCGAAAATGCGCGCGGCCGTCTCCGCGACGATGGCGCTCGTCTCGCTCACACTTTGGCTCCCCGCGGGACGGCATGTGATCTCCTCAACCGGCGCCCTGTCCCTGCACCGATCGACTTTGTCCGGACCTATGTTGGTCCGAACCCCATGCCGTTGGCAAGTAGTCTCTTTTGCAGAGGCGACCTAACGATGACGAATGGCCGGACGGAAACGCGCGGGGCGGATTGCGACACGCCGCCTGCCGATAGAGGCCGCGAATGACGAGTCGCGCGACGCTTCAGGGCAACAGAATATCTACCGGCGGCAGGCGCGATATAGATCCTCGTATGCCTGCGCGATGACGTCAGGAGAGAACTGACGCGCAACGGCACTGGCCCGGTCGCCCAGCGACTGTCGCCTGGCCGGCGAACCGATCAGTTCTTCAAGCGCCCGCTTGATGTCGTGCGGCTGTTCGAGCGAGACCGGCCAGACAACATTCTCGTAATCCGCAATCTCGGGAATGATGCCGACGGGAGTTGTGATCACGGGAAGGCCTGCCGCCATGGCTTCAACGACGGACAACCCAAAACTCTCGCCTTGCGAAGGGTGCACAAAAATGTCCGCCGCTTTGAGGAGATCCGGAATGTCAGAGCGATGTCCAAGGAAATGCACGCGATCCACCGTGGATGTCGCTTTCGCGATCTCGGCGCATGCACCTGCGAGGCGGCCGGTGCCAGCCATGGCGAGGTGGACGTGGGGTTGGTCTGATGCCAACTCGGCAAAGGCGCTCACCACCTCTCTCGGCGATTTCTCGGGATCGATGCGCGCCATGAAGAGAACGAGCGTATCGTCCGGCGCCAATCCCAGCTCGCTCCGCACCTTCATGCGGTCACCCGAACTCATTCGATCGACATCGACGGGATTGTGAATCACGCGCAAGCGCGGGACACCGGCAAATCGCTGAGGCGCCATCGCGGAAAAGCTCGGCACCACCACCGAATCCAGCAAAGGCGCGCCGTGCCCCCACCGGCGCGCCGCGCGCACGTCGCCATCGCTGGATTCCCAGGAAGGCGTGTAGTGCATAGTCGCAACGACACAGCGGCAAGGTAAAGCGCGCACGGCAAGGATGTCGGCCGTCCGAATGCGGCCAACGCCGTTATGCAAGTGCAGGACATCGCCAACGTGGTGCCGCAGGGTCGACCAGATGGCGTACATCCTTGCTGCCAAACGCTGCCCGTCCTTATTCAGGATCGGGACTGCGATCGTGGTCGGCACACCTTTACTGCGCGCTTGCTGCTCAAAGAGCCCTGCGTATTCGCAGTTCACAATGACGATCGAGACATCATGACCGCGATCGCGTTGTGACGACGCAATGGAGAGGGCCGCAACCGCGTCCCCGCCATGACCGGTACAATCGAGAAAATGGACGATCCTCATAGCGGGTGTCCGAACGCTCAAACAAAATCAGGACCGGTCTCGAAAAAAGACATGACTATGGTCGACGGCAATCCAATGCCCCGGCCAAGCCACGCCTTCTGCCCCATCAATGTGGCGGTACGTGGCAAGCTGGATGATCGCGCTGTCCGCCGGCAACGCAATCATAAGAGCAGGGCTAGTCGTTGCAAGAACGACTAGCCCGATCGTTTCGCAGCAACGCTGAAACGCTCTCGCCTTACCAGGCGGGCGGCGACCAGCTCACGTCCTCATCGAAGGGATAGGACGGCCGCGGAATGCGCTGCCATTGACGCCGCTCCAGCACCGGCGACGTCAGGCCTTCGGTATCGACCTCATAGACGTTCTCAGGCGGGAACCAAGGCAGGAACCCGGAGCGGAAGTGTCCGCGCGATTTCACGCAGACGGTCGCCGCCTTGGCGATATCGAGGCCGAACATCTCGAAGAACATCGGATCGAGGGTCTGGAAACGCCCCGAAATCACGACCACGGTGATACCGCCGATCTTGATCGCCGCCGACGGACCGAGGTGCATGGTGCGCCCCTGTGCCGAGCCGAGCCGCCCGACGATGGTGCCGTCGTGCAGGCCGACCACTTCCGCATCGGCCTCGAACGGCGGGTCGCACGGCAGCCCCGGATGGCTGTTGAACATCGCGCGGAACTTTCCGCCGAGGCCCGCTTTGTGCGCAGCCTGCGCAAGCGGGGGATCGAAGAAGCTGCCGAACAGTACATTCTGCGCACCCGCCCACACCAACGCCGAGAGCAGCTCGGTCGTGCGCCCGGTACCACCGCCGCCCGGATTGTCGCCGGAGTCGGAATAGATCACCGGCGGGCGGCTGGTGTTGAGCGCCATCTGCACTGCGTCCGACAGCGGCGTCAGCTTCTTGCGGAAGCGGGCGCGATTGTTCCAGCCGAGTTCCGCGATCTCCAGCGCGAGCATCTGCGCGCGCTTCACGTCGTTGCGTGCGGTGACGATGATCGCGACGCCATTCTTGTCGCTGTCGGAGAACACGAAGCCGCCGAAGATCGACACATTGAGAATGTCGCCGGCGAGTTCCGCACGACGCCGCGTGCCGTAGTCGATCATTTCGCCGTAAGGCCCGCTCGCGGTGAGCAGATTGACCGAGGCTGGCGTCAACGGCAGACGGATGAACGCGGACTTCGGCTCGGCGAGGCCCGCCAGCATCAGCCGCAGCGACAGTGCCGCTTCTTCGCCGCGCTCCATGTAGTCGACGTGCGGGTTGGTGCGATAGCCGACGATCAAGTCGCACTCGTCGACCATGCGCTCGGAAATGTTGCCATGAAGGTCGAGCGTCACCACGACGCGTGCCTTGGGGCCTGCGATCTCACGCGCCAGTGCGATCAGCTCACCATCGGGATCGTCACGGTCGGTCGCGATCATGGCGCCGTGGTTGGCGATGTAGACCGCGTCGAGCGGACCGGCCTTGGTGAGGCCTTCGCGGCAGATCGCGAGATACTTGTCCATCAGCGCGCCGTCGATGCAGCCGTGCGGATGGCAGCCCGCGAGGAGGATCGGCACCGGTTCCCACGGCCCCGTCGCATCCATCGTCTTCACAAACGCTGCCGCCTCGATGAGGATCGACGGATTGGGCTTACGCGCGGCCTCGAGGATCGCCTCGCCTTCGAGCTGGAAGAAGCTCTTGAAATCCTCCTCGGTGGCCACCGGCGCCTGACGGTTACTCTCGAGCCACACGCCGATGATGCCGACGCGCGGTACCTTTTTCTCGCTCATGATCGTTCCTGTTCTTTCAATTCAATTCGTTTACTTGCAGCACTCGTATTTCAGTTCTCACCCCCTATCACAGCAGCGCCGCGATCGCCTCGCTGGCGCGCTGGCGCTCCTCTGCGGCAAGATGCAGCCCGGCCTTCGTCCGGCGCCACAGGATGTCGTCAGCGCTGGCCGCCCACTCGTTCTCTTTGAGATAGACGACCTCGCGCTCGGTCAAGCTCGGTCCGATCATCGTCCCCATGTCGGCGAGGCTGCGCGCATCGCCCAGGACATCCGATGCACAGGCGCCGTGGCGGCGTGCCAGCCGCCAGAGATAGCCGCGGTCGAACCCAGGCTTGCTTTCGGCGAGCCTGTTCACGAACCGCTCGAAATCGGCCACTGGCGACGTCACGAGCTGGCCCTCTATCGCGATGTCGCCGCCCGGCAGTGGCGCACCCGCGGTCCACGCCGGTCCCATGCCGGGCAGATGCGGCTTCAGCCGCTCCAGCGCTTCCTCGGCGAGACGGCGATAGGTCGTCACCTTGCCGCCCATAACGCTCAGCAGCGGCGGCGTGCCTTGGCCGGCATCGAGCTCGAGGTGGTAGTCGCGCGTGACTGCGGAGGGATTGTTCGCGTGATCGTCGTAAAGCGGGCGGACCCCTGAATAGCTCCACACGATATCGCCGCGCACGATCGCCCGGCGGAAAAATCCGCTCGCAACGGTGGTCAGGTAGTCGATCTCGGCGTCATCGATCGCAACGGCCGCGGGATCGCCGGTATAGGTGATATCGGTGGTTCCGATCAGCGTGAACCGCTCCTCGTACGGGAGTGCGAACACGATGCGCCCGTCGGCATTCTGCATCAGGTAGGCGTCGTCAGCGCCCTCGATACGCGGCACGATGATGTGGCTGCCCTTGACGAGCCGCAGCCGCCGCTCCGGCCGGGCCTGCGCACCGGCATCGATGGCACTCCCTACCGCATCCACCCAGGGGCCAGCGGCGTTGACCAGAGCCCGGGCGCGCACTTCGCGCTCCTGGCTCTCGGAACGGATGATCAGCCGCCACAGCGCGCCGTCCGCGCGCACCGCCGCGACCTTGCTGCGCGGCAGGATCTCAGCGCCGCGCTGCGCCGCCGCCCGCGCGTTGAGGATCACGAGGCGCGCATCGTCGACCCAGCAATCCCAGTAGGCGAAGCCATGCGTCAACGCCGGCTTCAACGGGCGGCCGCCGGGATCGCGCCTCAAATCGAGGCCCGCCGAGCCGGGAACGGCCTTCCGGCGATAGAGATGG
Source organism: uncultured Hyphomicrobium sp. (assembly GCA_964557265.1). Classification (GTDB taxonomy): domain Bacteria; phylum Pseudomonadota; class Alphaproteobacteria; order Rhizobiales; family Hyphomicrobiaceae. Next base: position 3,050 of record CAZKZT010000165.1, on the reverse strand, counting down.
TCATAGAGGATGAGACCCGCGCGCAACATCCAGCGCGGCCGCTGGCTCGGCACGTGCGGGAGCACGAACCGCAGCGGCCAGACGATATGCGGCGCCTTCGCCAGCAGAACCTCGCGCTCGCCGAGTGCCTCGCGCACGAGCCGGAACGCGTAGTGCTCCAGGTAGCGTAGACCGCCATGCACGAGCTTCGAGCTTGCCGAACTGGTGGCGCCCCCGAGATCGCCCATCTCGGCCAGGATCACTTTGAGGCCGCGGCCCGCCGCATCGGCCGCAATCCCGCAGCCGTTTACGCCGCCGCCAATGATCGCGAGGTCATATGCATCAGGAGGTCGCACGGTCGAGGTGCCTGTCGATAGGGCCGGCTGGGTCTGCGCCAATACCGTCAAAAACGGCGCGCCGGGGCCGGGCGTCGTCGGGTCATGTCTCTCGACAGGCTGTAGCCCATCACAACCCTGCTCGGCTAGTGTGATGAACGCTGGATGCACCGCCCCGCGTCACGGCTGCCTTGCGCACGGAGCACGCGCGCCAGCCCCTCCGCCCGCGGGCGCCCGCCTCAGGTCAGCTTCATGACCTGCAGGATCGCCGGGCCAAGAATGACGACGAACAGGACCGGCAGGAAGAACACGATCATGGGGACCGTCAGCTTGGGCGGCAGCGCAGCGGCCTTGCGCTCGGCTTCCGACATACGCATGTCCCGGTTTTCCTTGGCCATGACCCGCAGTGCCTGGCCGACCGGCGTACCGTAGCGCTCGGCCTGGATCAGGGCGGTCGCAACCGCCTTGATGCCGGCGATGCCGGTGCGCTTGCCGAGGTTCTCGAAGGCGACGCGGCGGTCCTGGAGGTAGGACAGCTCTGCGGTCGTCAGGCTCAGTTCCTCGGCGAGTTCCAGCGACTGGTTGGAGACTTCCTTCGACACTTTGCCGAACGCAGCTTCGATCGACATACCAGCCTGGACGCAGATCAGCAGCATGTCGAGCGCATCGGGGAATGCCTGAACGATCGCCGCCTGGCGCTTCTGTACCAGGTTTTTGAGGAACACGTTCGGCAGGTAGAAGCCAGCATACCCCGCCGCCAGCGCCATACCGAACTTGGCAATCGGCGGATGCTGCATGTTGGCAATCGCGAACAGGTAGATGAGCGCAAAGATCGTAACGACGATCGGCATCACGAGACGGAAGAACATGTAGGCGACGAGCGGCGCCTGACCGCGCAGGCCGGCCATCTTCAGAAGATCGCGCGTTTCCTCCGAGTCGAAGGCCTTGCGCAGATTGAACCGGTTGACGATCTCCTGCATGAAGCCTTTCGGCGTCACACGCAGACGGCCGGCATTGTCCGCGCCCTTGAACTCCGTCATGCGCGCGGCCCGCATCGCATCGCGCTCCGTCGCCATCACCCTCATGCGTTGCGACATGCGATCGCGCTGCAGCAGGGGCATGGTGACGGTCAGCACCGTCGCGAACGCTGCGGCGGCCGCAAGAAGCGTCACCAGCAGCTGCGCGTTCATATAGCCTTCGACGAAATCGACCATGTCCCGGTCTCCCCTGACCGCTCGCCAGCGCCGCCGCAGAGCGGCTGCGACGGCTTGCGAAACGTCAGTACTTGAAGTTGATCATCTTGCGCATCACGAGGACGCCACACGTCATCCAGGCGGCCGCGCACACCAGCAGGAACTGGCCCATCTTCGCCGTGAACAGGATCTTGATGTATTCAGGCGTGGACAGGTAGACCATCCCCATCACCATGAACGGCAGCGCAGCGAGCACGCCGGCCGAGGCCTTGGCTTCCGCCGACAGCGCCTTCACCTTGGCCTGCATCCGCTTGCGATCGCGCAGCACGCCGGCAAGGTTGCCGAGCGCCTCGGAGAGGTTGCCGCCCGCCTGCTGCTGGATCGAGATCACGATCGCGAAAAAGTTCACTTCCGACAGCGGCATCCGCTCCATCATGCGCAGGAAGCATTCCGACAGCGGCACACCGACGCGCTGCTGCTCGACCAGCTCCTTGAACTCTTCGCGGATCGGCGACGGGCTCTCGCGGGCGATGATGTTGAGACATTCGTTGAGCGGCAAACCCGATTTCACGCCGCGCACGACGACATCGATGGAATTCGCAAACTCATCCAGGAATTTCGACTGGCGCCGTTTGATCATGCGACCGACGACCCAGCGCGGCAGGCCGAAGGCGCCGACGAACGCGATCGCCACCGCGATCAGCGGGTTCATGCCCGGCATCGACACGAACGCGATGATGCCCAGCACCAGCCCCGAGACCACGCTCGCGATCCAGAACACCTGCACCGTGATATCGAGCCCCGCGCGTTCGATGCGCGTGCGCATCGAAATCTTCGCGCGCTGCTTCTGCTTCGCCTCGAGCTCCTTGAGCGTGTCCGAAACCTGCTTGCGCCGGTTGTTGATCTGCTCGGTCTGGACGTTCCTCGCCGCCCGTTTGGACTTGCTGTCGGTTACGCCTTCGATGCGCTTTTCGACCTTCGTCTCGCCCGAAATCAGCGGGTAGGCGAGGATGTAGATCACCGCGGCCGCGGACAGCGCCGCCAGGCCGACCAGCGCCATCTGCATCGTTTCAGCATCAACCATCGGCCTCTCCCATCGTGCGGCCCATCGCGTCGAGGACCTCCGAGTTCGCCAGCGCTTTCGCCAGCTTCTCGGTCTCGTTGTAGTATTCGGCCCGCTCCCAGAAGCGCGGCCGCGCAATGCCGGTCGAGCGGTGACGGCCGATGATCTTGCCGTTCGCATCCTCGCCCGTGATCTCGAAGACGATCAGGTTCTGCAGCGTGACGACATCGCCTTCCATGCCGACCACCTCGGTGATGTGGGTGATCTTGCGCGAGCCGTCGCGCAGGCGTGACGCCTGGATGATGATATCGATCGAACCGACGATCATCTCGCGGATGGTCTTGGTCGGCAGCGCGTAGCCGCCCATCATGATCATCGACTCGAGACGGCTGATGGCTTCGCGCGGGCTGTTGGAGTGGAGCGTGCCCATCGAGCCGTCGTGGCCCGTGTTCATCGCCTGCAGCAGGTCGAAGGCTTCCG